>NZ_ACDZ02000006.1 GCF_000173915.1 Gemella haemolysans ATCC 10379
AAGATAAGATAAAAAATTTAAAGGAGATATTTACAGGACGAGTTATAAGGATACAGTCAGAAGCAGATGTATTAAATAATGTTTCTGATTATTTAAAAGGAGAATATTTGGGGGTAGAACATATATTAAAAAATTCTGGATGGCATTTACTGGGAAACATATTAAACTCAGAAGAATTAAAGGAAGAATTAGAAAAAATAACTGGGCAACTGTATAAAATCAAACCCAACATAGATATAGATGGAGATGGAAAAATAGATGTTAAATTGGGAGAATTAGATTTAAAGAGAAGAAATTTATTGGATGATAAAGCTAGTATAGTAAGTGAAGGGAAAATTCAACTAAATCCTGAAGTATTAAGAACCCTAAGTAGTAACATAGGAACAAAAGTAATAAATGACCTAGAGATAATAAAAAACATAACAAAATTATGTATAGAAAAAAATAATAAAGTAAGAATGGACTTTAACCAAAGAAAAGAACAAGTCACAGAAAGTATACAAGAAGAATTAAATAATATTGGAATACCATTAATACTAGACAATTTAAGAGAATCAGTAGGAGAAATAATAAAAAATAAAGACTCATTAAGCAATCTACAAAGTTACCATGAATTAAAAATGGAGTTTTTCTCAATAAATGAAAAACCTATAGTGAAAGGATATGAACTAAATCCAGCACCATATAATAATCAATTGGGAATACTGAGACACGCAGTAGAACCGCTGTTAACTCAGAGTATAAAAGAAGAAACAAGAGATATATCCAACCTTTTTAGAGGAAAACCAACTATACTGAAATCATGGCAAGAAATAGAAAATAATATTAAGAGATTATTAGAAGAAAGTGATAAGACATTTGAGGGAGATGGTCTAAGGACAGGAAAAGAAGACGGAATAAGTCAATCTTTAAAACAAGTGCTAGAAGTAGCAGGGAAAAATATAGAAGAATTAGAAAAACAACTCCAAAACACAGTAGAGCTAACGCAAGGATTAGCGGAAAATTTCGAAGAACAAGATAGATGGATAGGTACAAAACTACAACAAGGAATCTTTCTAGGAAGTAATCCAGTAAAAAATATGCCGCAAAGCTATAAAGCCTATTTAGAACGTGATGAAATATTTGATGATGTAAAAGATGTAATTCAAGCGTTTGATAAACAAGTAGAAAAAAGAAGTAAAGAATATGCGAAGAAAATGGCTGAAATAATAGGAGATAGTCTGGTTACACTTGTAAGTGGTCTGGAAAATTGGTTAAGATTTGTAGATGATGCAAAAAGTGCGATAGTGGATGTGGAAGGTAACTATCCACTAACGGTGGAAGTGGAAGAAAAATATACAGAAGAGTATCAAGAAGAGGGGGAAACAAAAACTACAACTAAAACAAGAATAAGATACTGGGGGGAGTTCAAACGGTTATACCCAGAAATTGTAGTAGACAATATAACGGATATTCAAGATAAAATAATATCTAAAAAAGCGGGAATAGTCCAGACTATACAGGTAATAAAAACAACCCAAAACAATTTAGGATACTTAGAACCAAATTTAAAGAAAATAATAGAAGAGGGAATCTATAAAGCTTTTGATTTAGATGAGATAGTAAACTCTCAAAAAATAGTAAAAAGAATAATAGAAAAGAGTCAAAGTGAAATAAAATACGTAAAAGAACATATAGGAACAGAAGGTATGAGTGGTGAGGCGATAAAAGCACTGAACCAGAAATTAGAAGAGGTAAATAGAAGTTTAGAATATTATAAGATGTTTATAGGGGATTGTTTTGGTGATCAAGCATAAGTGATATAGATACGCAATTCTGAAGAGATATTTTGTATTATAATATAAGTTGTAAATATGTTTATGATATGTTATACTATAGAGAATAAAATATAGAAAAGGAGATTGACTATGTCAGGACAAATTAGAGTTTCTCCAGAGGTACTACAAAGCCGTGCACGTGAGTACGGGAGAGCATCAGAAGATATTAATACAATTTTAAGTAATTTACAAAGATTACAGGATACTTTACGAGGAGAATGGGAAGGTCAAGCTTTCCAAGGTTTTTGATAATCAATTTAATGAATTAAAACCAAAAGTTCAAAATTTTGCAGAGTTAATGCAACAAATCAATGTACAATTAGATAAGACAGCACAAGCTATGCAACAACACGACCAAGACCTATCACGTAATTTTGGTTTAAACGGTTAAAATAAGAAGAAAGAGGTTGAGGATTACATCGACCTTTTTTTTATAGAAAAGGAGAGGTAGGATGAGTAAAAAAGGATTAATAATATTGTCGTCTATAATAATAGTCTTAACTTCAATTATAGTATTTTATGGTGTAATAAAACCTAATCCAGTTATCCCTGGAAATCAAGAAGCAAAAATAACAAATAATGATATTAAAATTGCTTTTGTAAATGAGGATAGTGGAGTAGTGTATAATGGTGACAATATACAAATGAGTAGTGTTCTGTTGAATACTTTAAAAGAGAATACAGAGTATAAATTAGAGACAGTGAGTAGAGCTATTGCTGAAAAAGGATTAGAGGCTGGTAATTATAATATTATGTTAGTGTTACCGAGTAAATTCTCTCAAGATGTTTTAGCATTAGAGAGTAGAAATCCCAAGCAAGCTATATTTCAGTACAAAATAAAATCTGATAAAAAGGATATAGTTAAACAGGCAGAACAAGCAGTATCAGAGATAAAACAATTTTTTAATAAAGATATTATAAATGTATATTTCTCAAGTATTATAGGAAATTTACAATCTTCTCAGACTCAAGTGGGAGCAGCAATTGGACGAGAAAGAAGTGTTTTAAATAAGTATCAATCTAATTTATTGGTACCACTTACAGATTATTCAAATCAATTTAAAGGTGTAGGAAGTAGTAGTGAAAATATGTTGTCTTCTTTTAGTAATTTCCATAAGAGTATAAATAATACAAATGAAGCATTTACTTCAATTATGGATACTAATAGAACATATGATAAAGAAATCGAGAAAATAAAACTATTACAAGAAAACTGGCAGTCATCACTCCAAATTCGAGAAAATAATTTGAATTTATATGATGAAGGATTAAAAAAACTATCAGTTAAAGAAGAATTATCCAATTTAAAATTAACTCAAAAATTTCTTTCTGAAGAATTAACAAATCCAGTAGCCTATACAGAATCTGAACAGAAAGTGAAAAATCTAAATAAGGCTATTGAAACTATTCTAACTACTTTTAATGGGATGAATAGTAATGTATTAGAAATAACTAATACTTATCAAGACAAAATAAAAGAAGCAGTATCAGATTCTATGAAGAAAAGTGCAGTTGATAATGCTAATCAACAAACTATAGGATTAATGATTGATGATTTAAAAGGTTCTATGTTGGAGAGGGTTAGTGAGGCTGTAAGGAATTTACCTTATTATGATGCGAATATGATAGAAAACCTACAAATTGGTGAAGAAGATAAAAAATATTTAAAAAATATAAATAGTTTTGCAGAAAAGTATTCTCAAGCTAATAATATTATTCTAGCTAAAAATAATACAACGTTTAGTCAGGAAAGATTACTAAATTTAAAAGGTGTAGTTTTAAACGAATTGGCAAAAAATCGTACAATTTCACTAAAAAATAATGAAGATAAGTATATAAGAGTGCGTGTTTTAGTTAATTCACCTTATAAATTTAATAGTTTAAATGTTAATTATGGTTCAATTAGTAAAATAAGTGACAATGAATTTATTATTACATTGAATCAGCCAACAAAGGAATTAAATATAAATTATAAACTAGAGTATAAAGGTGAAGTACTTATGATGTCTCCTGCTGTGGTTGATGCCGAAATAGATACAGTTAGGTCTGTATCTATGGTACACGGAGAGGGAGAAAAAATAGAGACAACTGATAAAGATGGTAAAAAAACAAGTAAACTTCTATATTCAAAAGAAGATAAAGATATTGAAAATAGGTCTACACAAACTCAAGTCATATTCCCATTTGAATTACCTTTTAATTTAAAAGAGAGTAATAAAGCAATTTATAATGATTTAAAAAACTATAATAATTTATTTTCTGTTGTGAAAACAATATATGGTTTAGATTTAAATAAAGATAATTTTGATTCATTAGAACCAAAAGAAGGATCTTTATTGAAAAAGGCTGAATTGAAAAATTTAAATGAAATACTAACTTCTATAGTTGCAAAAACTATAACGAATCAACTAAAAACAGAACTAACAATTCCAAAAGAAAAATTCAGTGAAATAGAAGCTTTAAAAGTTAATGCTGAAGAATTAAATAAAGTTATAGGGGAACTAAGAAAAAATACTAAGGTTTTTTCTGATAATTTAAGTGCGACTATTTTAGAAACAGAAAAGGTTTCAAAGACTTTAGAAGAAAAACCTGAACTTAAAGAAACTGAAAAAAGAGATAACACAGAGTTAGTTACAGTAAGTTTAGAAATTAATAAAGATTTAATTAAATTAATGGGGGCAAGTAATACACTACTCAATAATACTAAATCAAATCAATCAACATCTGAAGTGGTAAATAAAGGGTTTGAAAGTTTAGGGAATAGTGTAAAAACATTGGAAAGAGATGGAACAGGCTTAGCTTCAAAAGTTAATGATCTAAAGTCTTCTATGGATGCTAATTATGGAGATAATGAAGAATTTTTAAAAACTTTTTCTAAGGTACTAAATAATGCGAAAGATGGTAATAGTAAAAACAAGGCTGTTTATGATTATCTATCGAATCCAATAAATGCAGGGAATATTACGAAGTTAGTTTCAGAAAATAATACACAAAATATTGCATTAAAACAGGATACACGAACAGGGTTTGTTATGACCGTAGTTGTTTATTTAATAAGTGTTTTATTGGCTCACATATTGCAAAATACTGATTTCTCAAAAATTCAGAATCAGAGATATGTTTCAAGGGTTCAGTGGAAGAATGCTTCACTACCAATGACTATAATGATGGGATTAAGCTTTGTCCTATCTATAATTATAGGCTTAATAGTAGGAGGTAAATTAGATTATGTACTCGAAAAGACATTAGGATTAATTGTGTTAATGTTCTTGTTAATGGTTTTATTTACAGGAATGAATAATTGGTTGTTAAATAAAATTAAATCTACAGGGTTATTAATTAGTATAAGTATTTTATTGCTATATTTAGTAACTGCTGGGCAACTGCTAGATGAGAGAACAAAAGCAAATGAAGTATTATCATATATATCTCCATTGAATTATATAGAAAATGCATTAACATCATTTTTAAATAATCAAGATGGTTGGGGTGTTGTTTTTGGTATTTCATTTATCTTTACAATTTTAGTTTCAGTTTTTAATATGTCAGAATATAAAAAAATAAAGAATATTTAATAGAGGTATGAAATGGGTAAAGTTTTTAAATTAATCCTGACAATATTAAGCTGTATAGTGTTCTTTCAACAAGACGTATATGCCGAAGATGGTTCTTTGAAAATAGATACAAGAATATCGGAAAGTGCATATCAAAAGGAAAGTTTCTATATTGAACAAGAAACAGAATTAACAAAATTATTTAATGAAGCTTTAGTAAAAAATATCTCAGAACAGAAAGAAAAAGAGTCTATATCTTATAAAAAAGATAGGGCTCTTATCTTCGATATAGAGATAAAAAAAGAAACAGAGCTAGACAATTATAAAAAGAATATATTTTTGGAAAGTCAACTAAAAGGAAATTCAGAAAACACGAAAATTATTTTAAAGGAGAAAAAAAGTGTTTTTAACTGGCAGAACATATTGATAATAATAGGGGCATTTTTTGTAATGACATTGTCAATTGTTAAGGTATTCTATAAGAAAAGAGGAGCATAATGAGTGTTGAATATATAGATATTAGTATAGACTTTGGAGAGTATTTAGATAGGGTTATGGATATAAGAATTCCTCAAAAAATTACAACAAAAGAATTATTACAAACATTAGTAGAAGCATACTCTCTTCAATTAGAAATAGATAATCCTATTGTTAGGATGAGAGGAACAAATGTTTTATTAACTAGTTTTAGTAGGATAGCAGATTTTTCGGATATTAGAAGTGGAAGTTTTCTAATTGTAGAAAAAATTTAATATATGAAAGGAGAGATGAATTGATGGAAAATGTTGTGGAGATAACGAGAGAAGAAATTAAAGGAAATAAGGAAATAGCTCAGGCTTTGTTGGTGGCAAAATCACCATTTTTTGTAGATACAACTATAGAAGTTGATGAAGATAACATCAGAATAAAGAGTGAAGTTCTTGAGCAATATGATGATTATAACAAGATAATGTTATTAAATTTAAAAGATAAATTACGTTATCTTATTAATCTGTCAAAAATTTATACAGATTTAGAAAACTCTAAGTATACATATCGTTTCGATAAAGAATCAATAGTATTTACAGAAAATGGGATACCGCTTTTAGTTTATAGAGGGGTGGTAAACCAAGTATATCCATATGACAGAATTTCTTATGAAGAATTTTTAAATCAATATAAAGCTATAGTTATCTCAATAATAGATGTAAAGGCACATTATGATAAGTTGTCTGCCGGAGCATTAGAATTTTACAGAGGAAATCTGTTTTGTGAAGAAATAGCCAAAGAACCAACATTAGAAGGTGTTGTTAATATATTATTAGATTTTTATAATAAAGAAAAACAAGATAATATAGAAAACTATACACGTGTAACAAAGAAAAATATCAAGTTTTTAAAAACAAGTTTTTTAATGACGGGTATAGCAACGCTAGTATTAGGACTTTTGATAGGGTATATGTTATTATACTCAATTCCTCAAAAAGATAAAATTGCAGATATAAGATTATTATTTATAAATAAAGATTATTCTAATGTTATAGAAAAAAGTAAGAAAATGAATAGAAAGTCTATTAGTCAAGAAGATAAATATATTATAGCTTATTCAGTTATTCAGTCTGAGCCATTGACAGAAAAACAAAAAGAGCGATTAAGCAAGATAAATAATCAATCTAATGCTGACTACTTAAGCTATTGGATTTTGATAGGTCAAGCTAAGATAGATGAAGCAATAGATGTTGCAAGCTTTTTAGATGATCCGCAATTGCTAATGTATGGTATAACTAAGAAAATAGATGAATTGCAACGTAATCCAGAGTTGTCTTCAGAAAAACGAACAGAGCAACTAAATAGTTATAAATCAAAACTAGAAGAGCTAAAGAAAAAATATTTAGGATCTGAAGAAGCAATAAAAAAAGACGATAAAAAATAGGAGGAAGAAATGAAGGTTTATATTATTTATAAAGAAAAAAATTATATGCTTTATCCTAATAGAAAGTATCGTCTGGGAAATACAAGAGAATGTGATATCTATATAGAAGAAGCAATAGATGAGGTTTTAATACAAGTAAAAAATGATCGATTACTTATAAATTACAATGAATATAGTCATGGAATTTATACTTTGAAATTAATTGGATTAAAGTTAAGATTGTTGATTTTAGAAAAAAATAAATATTTTTTATTGGATAGAAAAAATGTTCTTATAGATTCAACAGATCTTGCAGATATTTATTTTAAAGAAATTAAGTTTCCTGTTTTGATAAGTTATGAGGAAGAAACAAAAATCGTAAGTGAAGGAGTTTTCTATTTAAATGGGTATAAAACTACAGGTGAAGTTTCTTTAAAAGAATTCGATGAGATTGTATTTTTAGAAGGATTAAGTATAAAAGTATTAAGTAGGTCTTTAAGCCTATTTAGTAATGCTACAATCAAAAGTGAGATGATAACATATGATGAAGATGAGCGATATGAGAATAGAGCGGAGGAGTTTCATCGTTCACCACGTATTATCTTAAGAGAACCAACAGATAAAGTTACCGTTGGAACACCTCCGATGGAAGAAGAGGAATCTAGACAGTCTCTTCTGAGACTACTTATGATGCCTTTGGCTATGGTTTTCTTTACAATATTAATGTATATCTATTCTTCTAGTGGAACAATGATGATAATGATGTTTGGTATGTCAACAGTTACTATTATAACATCGATACATAGTTATGTTTCTGATAGGAAAAAATTCAAGGAGCGTCAACAAAAGAAAGTTAAAGATTACAAAGAATATCTTGAAGAAAAACAACTAGAATTTGCCAATTGTAAAGAAGAGCAAAAGCAATCGTTAGAACATCATTATCCAGATATGAAGAAAATATTGCAGATGCCAAAAGAAGTAGATAGAAGAATATATGAAAAAACACCATATTATTTTGATTTTCTAACTTATAGATTAGGTACAGGGGAAGTGGAACCGAGTTTTTCTATAGAATATAGCAAATCTGAAACTTCTAAGGTAAGAGAAGAAGTAATAGGAGATATTAATAATCTATTATCACACTATAGAAATATTCAAAATGTTCCTGTTAAAGGAGATATTCACGTGCCTACAGGTTATATAGGAACAAGAAAAATAGCAATAGAACAAATACAGCAACTAATGATGCAAATA
Source organism: Gemella haemolysans ATCC 10379 (assembly GCF_000173915.1). Taxonomy (NCBI): domain Bacteria; kingdom Bacillati; phylum Bacillota; class Bacilli; order Caryophanales; family Gemellaceae; genus Gemella; species Gemella haemolysans. The sequence goes on from NZ_ACDZ02000006.1 coordinate 8,517, forward strand.
GCGGTGTTTCACAGTTATCATGATGTACAGTTTATTCCAATTTTTAGAGAAGATGAATTAAATCTATGGAATTGGAGTAGATGGTTACCTCACATCCAGATAAGTGCATTTAATAGCAGAGGTTTTATATATAATCAGCAAACAAGAGATCAACTGTTAACTTCTTTGTATCAAATAATTAAAGATAGAAAACTTGATTATGATCAAAATACCGATAAATCAAAAGAAAAGTTATACACTCCTCACTATATATTGTTTATAACGGATTTAAGCTTATTATTAGACCATAATATAATGGAATATATAAATGATGATTTAACATCTGTAGGAGTAACACTTGTTTTTGTAGAAGAGGTAATAGAGAGATTACCGGAACATGTTAAAACAGTCATTGATTATAGAAATGATAAAAAAGGAATACAAATATTGCATAAAGGAGAATATATAAATAAAGAATTTTCTCCATTAGAGCAGATATCATTGTTAGATAAAGAAAATTTTGCAAGAGGATTGGCAGGTATAAATCATGAAGAAACCCTTCGCAATGCAATACCTAATTCTGTAACATTTTTAGAAATGTATGGAGCAAAAACAATTGCTGAATTAAATATCTTAGAGCGTTGGCAACAAAATGAAGCTTATCAAACTATGGCTGTACCGCTAGGGGTAAGAGGAAGAGATGATATATTATACCTGAATCTTCATGAAAAAGCCCACGGGCCACACGGTTTGATAGCAGGAACAACAGGATCAGGGAAATCAGAATTAATTCAATCATATATTTTATCACTAGTTGTAAATTATCATCCATATGAAGTAGCTTTTCTATTAATAGACTATAAAGGTGGAGGTATGGCTAATTTATTCGCAAACTTACCTCATCTAGTGGGGACAATAACCAACTTAGACGCTAACCAAGCACTAAGAGCCCTGATTTCTATAAAAGCTGAATTAAAAAAACGTCAAAAATTATTTTTTGAACATGATGTTAATCACATTAATCAATATACAAAATTATATAAACAAGGGAAAGCAAAAGAACCACTACCGCATTTATTTATAATAAGTGATGAGTTCGCAGAGTTAAAACAAGAACAACCAGATTTTATGCAAGAGTTAATATCAACAGCTCGTATTGGACGTTCATTGGGGATTCATTTGATTTTAGCTACACAAAAACCTAGTGGTGTAGTAAACGATCAGATATGGTCAAACTCAAAATTTAAAATAGCTCTGAAAGTACAAGATGTAGCAGACTCGCGTGAAATTATTAAAACACCGGATGCGGCACAAATTACACAAACGGGTAGAGCATATTTACAAGTAGGTAACAATGAAATCTATGAACTATTCCAAAGTGCTTGGAGTGGGGCAGAATATAAAGAAGACGAATCAGATAGTGATAATAGAGATTTAACAATATACGAAATCAGAAATAATGGACAATATTCACCTATAAATAAAGATCTAAGTGGATTATCGGCGAGAAAAGAAATTAAATCTATACCAACTCAATTAGATGTAATTGTAGAATATACTAAAAAACTATTTGATAAAACAGGATTGGCAAAAGTTGCAAGTCCATGGCTACCTCCATTAAAAGACAATATATATAGCGATGATGTCCAAAATAATAACTTTAAAGATTATTGGGGGCGTAAAGAGAAACTTACTATTTTAGTTGGTTACCAGGATATTCCAGAAAAACAAGAACAATCGCCATTATATCTAGATATGGAAAAAACGGGACATATTATGTTAATTTCTAGTCCAGGTTTTGGAAAAACAACATTTTTACAGAGTATAGCGCTAGATTTGATGAGAAAAAATACCCCAGAAGATGTCCATATATATTTATATGACTTCGGAACAAGTGGACTTATATCTATTAATGAGTTTCCGCATGTTGCAGATTACTTCACCTTAGATGAGGAAGAAAAAATCACAAAATCTCTAAAACGTTTAGAAGAAGAAGTTAAACATAGAAAAGCACTATTAGCTAATGCCAAAGTAACTAATTATACACAGTATAATGAAGTATCGACCGAGAGTATACCAACGATTTTTATGCTGATAGATAGTTTTGATGGAATGGCAGATGCTAAATACAATGAAGCATTTATCAGTGTATTAAACACAATAGCTAGAGATGGAGCTTCTTTAGGTATATATATAGTGACCACATTATCAAGAACGAACGCTATGCGTTTGCAGTTACAAGGTAATTTCAAAACAAAAATATCGTTATTCTTATTTGATAAGAGTGACCTATCTGCGATAGTAGGACGTTCGAATATCAATTTAGAAGAAATAAAAGGAAGAGCAGTTGTGAAGTTCGATGAGATTGTGCATTTCCAAGTAGTTCAAGCTTATAAAACTCAAAGTTATTCAGAATATATAAATGAGATTAAAGAAGAGATAAATAGTATGGAAGAATATTGGCAAGGTGAAAAACCAGAAAAAATACCAATGCTACCAGAAAAAATTACATATCGATATATCGATGATATAATTACTGATAAAGATATGGATAATACTTTTGTATTAGGATTATATAGAGATACAGCTAAATTAGCAACATTCACCCTAGATAGAGCAATGATGATGGCGTCAGATAAACCAGCTGCCCTAGAGAATTATTATACAGTAGTCAATTATAATCTAAACAGAATAAGTAATGAATATAAGGCCTATCTACTTGATTCGGTAGATAGAGTGAGAACAAACTATTTATCAAACATTGAGAAGATAATAACTCCACTAGAAATAGAGGAAATAGTTAGTGAACTTTTAACAGAACTTGAAAAAAGGATGACTCAAGCACAAGAATATTCACAAAAATACTTATTAATTATTCCAGAGATAGCGGCATTCTCACGAGATTCAAGGATATCAGAACAAAATCTTAAACTTCTAGTAAAAGAAGGAGCCAAATATGGTATTACAGTTCTATTTATAGGATATTATCAAGATTTAGTATCTAATTTTGATTTCTTAATTAAGCAGATAAAACCACTAGTAGAACAGGTTTATATGGGTGTAAGAATATCTGATCAAGATCATACAAAATATCCATATATCTTTAATGAGGCTTACTTAAAGGCTAATGAAGGGTACACTCTAACACCTTATAAATATGATAACGTGCAGGTTATAGAAGAAGAGTAGATAATGTTATAAAGTCAAAAAAATAAATAAATAATTCTATACAAATTTAATATATCAAGTTTGTATAGAATTATAATAAGAAATCGAGTAAAAAGCGTATATAATAAATTTTAAAAAGGTAAAATGAAGAATTAATATTAAAAAAGATAAGCATTATTTATAAGATAATAGCTTATTTTTTTTTATGACAAAAATTGGAGAAAAATTGCTAAAAAGGTATTGAGATGTTAAAATATAGTAAAATAAAAAGGAGGAAGAGAAGTGAAGAAAATACTGATAGGAATATTAAGTACAGTCGCAATAATAGCGATATTAATAGGAGGGAAGATACAAATGGATAAATATAGAGTGAAAAGTATAGTGCATAGTGAAGAGGCGAAAGTGGCGATAAAAAGAATTTTTAAAAATAGAGACGATAAAGCATTTACGTCGGAAGGTAAAATTAAAAGTTATAGGTTAGATGAAGGTAAAATAAAGAAAAATCCAATGGGGGGAGTAGACATTTCAATTATAGTAAATGATGATAAAGATATGATATTAAATACTACTATAAGTCAAGATAAATATAATGGGGGCTATAAGACGGAAGGTATGTCTATATCACCAAAGTTAGATGAAATAATGTATTCTGAGGATAAAGAAAAGGAGTAATAAAATAATATGGTAAACACAGACTATAAAAATGTTTACACAGCAAAACGAGAATATGATGATAATAGTGTAGGATATAAATTAAGAACAGAAAGTGGAGAATATATAGGCACTTTATCCGACATAAATAATAACAGAAGTAACAATGGAGAACAAATATTTACATATACCAAGACAGAAAATGGAAGAGGAGCGATGCCACTAGAAGCCCCCTTAAGTGAAAGAGCAAAAGTAAAAGAAATTACCTTGCTATACAGAGACTCAACCAATCCACTAGAATCAGTTACAGGTAAAGCAGGAGAAGTAGGAAGAGATTGGGGGTTAAATAATACAGTATTAGGGCTAAAAATAGGAACAGGACAAAGAGGTGTGACGGGACAACTAGAAGCCTCAGCAGATTATCTAAAAGAAATAATGGAAAAATATCCTAATGCAAAAATAAATACAAAGATGGGATGAGCGTTATCTATGAGATAATAGCTTATTTTTTATGACAAAAATTGGAGAAAAATTGCTAAAAAGGTACTTAGATGGTAAAATATAGTAAAATAAAAAGGAGGAAGAGAAGTGAAGAAAATACTGATAGGAATATTAAGTACAGTCGCAATAATAGCGATATTAATAGGAGGGAAGATACAAATGGATAAATATAGAGTGAAAACTATAATACATGGAGAAGAAGGGAAAGCAGCAATAGAAAATATGCTGAAAATAATGGATGAAAAAGCCTTGACACCAGAGGGAAAAATAAAAAGTTATCAAATAGATGAGAACTACACTCATAACAATCCAATGGGTGGTCTAATAGTTAGAGTTATTATCAATGATGATCCAGAATTAGATGTTGAAACAACATTAAATAAATATCCTTCAAGAGGAAAGTTAGAACACGGCGTGATAATAACCTCTGAAAAACTGTCAAAACTAGTACCAGATAAAGGATTACTAAGCGAGGAAAAGGGAAATGAGCAAGACAGATAGAGTACATAAAGAAATAGCAGAATCAGAGTATAATAGCTATGTTGTAGGGAAAGAAGCGAAAACAAATAACTACAACAAAATAGGAAAAACCCTTGACTTTAATGATAACCGAAGTGGAAATGGAGAACAAATATACGCCTTAGCTAGTGATGGAAGTAATGCCTTGCCCAACGCATCCTTAAGTGAAAGAGCAAAAGTAAAAGAAATTACCTTGCTATACAGAGGCTCAACCAATCCACTAGAATCAGTTACAGGTAAAGCAGGAGAAGTAGGAAGAGATTGGGGATTAAATAATACAGTATTAGGACTAAAAATAGGAACAGGGCAAAGAGGTGTGACGGGACAACTAGAAGCCTCAGCAGATTATCTAAAAGAAATAATGGAAAAATATCCTAATGCAAAAATAAATATATATGGACATTCATTAGGGTCAATGGATGCCCAATACGCACTATCCTCTATAACGGATTACAGCAGGATAAACGGAGCATATATTTATAATGGTCCGAATATATATAGTTTGTTATCGTATAGTCAAAAAGTGAATGTAAGTGCCTTATACGATAAAATACATAATTATGTTGACTCTGAAGATATAGTAGGATTAGGCTATAAAGAAGGAGAGGGAGCAGTAGGACAAGTATATAAATTTGTTGGTCTAGATAAGAAAACTGTACCTATGCTTGTAGGGGAAAAAATAGCAGGTCCATTAGGGGCAATGGTAGGATTGGCTTATGGGGCATTCGCAGACCAACACCTCTGGGGAGGATATGATTTCGATGCAGACGGTAATCTAATAGATAGGCATGGAAGAAGAGTAAAAGCCTGGGAAAAACCAGAAGAAACAGCCATGCTAGAAAAAGTATCTAGAAGTAAAGAGTATTTGGAACTATTGAGAAAAAATAAAGAATTAACAATTGATGTGAATCAAGATGGAAAGCTAGATGCAAAATTTAGTGTAGATAGTTTAAAAGCAACGCCTCTAATACCAGTTGGAGCAAGTGGAGAAATAGTAATAAATTTTCCTACACTATTAATACTAGCTGGAAATTTGAAAGCTCTTTTAAATGAGATAGCACAAATAAAAGAATTGCTTAGTATATCTGAACAAACTAATACAGATGTAGAAAGCAGAAAACAAAGTAGAACGGAGACATTAGAACAATCAATAGTTCGTTACTTGGAGCAAATAGAGTTAATAAAAAGTATAAAAAAACTTGATGAATTTTACTCAACATTAGAAGATAACAAAAGTAAGTTTGAAGTATTAGGAGAATATAATACATATCAATTTTCAAGACAATTTGATTGGTTTGGGTTTAGCGGTTTTAAACATTGGTGTTATCAAAGTGGAAGTGCTTGGGATTATAGTCCAACAGTAAAAAAATTAGATAAGATTAAGGTGTCTGCTCGAAAGATAGCAGAAGGAGTAAAAAAAACATATTATAATGAATATAGCCCGCAAAGAGAAGCTATAATTACGGTATCTGCTAAGACGGATATAGCTAGACAAGGGATAGCCACAATAAATTCATTTAAATCAAATATAGCCGAGACATTTAAAGGGCAAGGTGTAAGATCGAAGTTTGATGATGGTATAGCTAAACCATTAGGCGAGGTAATAAGAGTAGAAAAAACAAATATGGATGCAATGGAAATATGTATAAGAAGTATGCGACAAAGTGTAATAGCATTAGCGGATAGTCACCAAGCAAATGATACTACAATAGAGCAAAATTGGAATACAAAACAAGATGTATTAGGAAACTATAAAGTAGGGAAAATACCTAGCGATTTTAACACATTTGTAGAAAAATCAGGGTTATTCGATGATTTGGCGGTGCTAAAGGCGTTTGACAAACAAGTAGATGATGAGGCTAATAATCTATCGTCTAAAATGGCAACTTCATTTACAGCGTATCTCACAGTAGCAAAAGATAAAAGTAGAAATACTTATGCAGATTTAAAAGAAACACAAGCGAGTGTGGTAAGTTTAATACCAGATTTTCCGACAGGTATTTATTATAAAGAAGAAAAAGAAGAAGGAGAATATGACATACACTACTATCACACAATAGAGGAGAGTATAGCAGTTGCATCAGCAATAAAAGAGACAGAAAAATTAATAACAGAATTGGAAAAGTCGTATCGAGACACTATACAAACAATTGATTCAGCAGGAGGATCATTGTCTACGCTAAAAATAGAATTAAGGAATTACTTAGAAGATGCGATATATAATTATTCAACATTATCAGAGGTCATAAGGGCTCAAAGAATGATAGCGTTAGTAATGAATAAGATAAATGCTCAGGTAATAAGTTTTTCTGAATTGGTGAATCAAAATAAAGGGAAATCAATAGAGGCTTTAGATAGTAGAATGAAAGAGTTAGGGGTAATGACTTCTCATGTATCAGAGTTAATAAGCACATGTTTTGGGAATAAATAGGAAAATTAAAGAATAAAACTTTTAGAATAATAAAAAGATAGTCGCAACTTTAAAATAAGGTTGCGACTATTTTACATATCACTACCTAGAAGGATAAAAATATAGTATAATATAAAAAAATAAATCATTTTTGTTTTATAGAAAGGAACAGCGTATGAACATATTACAAAGTAGTAAAGAACAAGCTGCCTCATCTGCAACATCTTTGAAAACTGCAAGTAATAATATTTCCCAAGAAATAACAGTAACAAAAGATACGCAAACAACAGTAGCCGGCAACACTAACGCACAAAATAGTATAGAAGTATCTAACCAAACAGCGAGTAAAATGTCAAAAGTTATTCAAAGCATGTCTAATAACATTCATAGTGTAGCTGTAGAATTCCAGGCAATGGACAATACATTAGGAACACAACTAGAAGGTGTAAAAAGCTTAAGAGGATTCTAGATGACAAAAGATCAAGACAACTATCAAAAAAGAATATTGTTAGAAGAACAACTAAAAGACAACAAAAAGAAACAAGTCAAGTTGGAAGAAATAGAAAATACATATCAAGACATTGAAATTCATGGTAGATATCTAAAAGAAACAGTACACAAAATATTTACAGGACAATACAATACCCACCTAGAACAACTACACTATTTTGAAAAACAAAATAAGAAATATCTAGACAAAAGAAAATATACGCTACTAGAAGAAGAGATAAACCTAAAACTTCAAAAGCAAAAACTAGAAACAAAAGAGAAATAAGGAAAGAGGAAAGAAATGAGTATAGACATGATACTAGATATGACAGAAAGCCAAACACAAGGTATAAAAAATCTAGTAACAAAACAAAATGAAGCCTACACAGAATTACAAAAAAGCTTGGCAGAATTCATACTCCAAACAGATAAACTAAAAGGAGTAACATACGATTCAGCCAAAAAATACTGTGCAGTAGTAATAGAACCATTAGTAAGAGGATGTATACTACTAAATGAAGAGATCAGCCGAGCAAACGAAAACTATATAAATACCTACAAGTCAGAAGTAGATACTGTTAGTCTAAAACAACAAGAACTAGAAAGACTAATTCGAGAAGCAGAAGGACAGATAAGAAGAGTAGAACACATATTAAACCTATTATATCAAGAAGACCCAATAAGCTATTCTCAAATAAGTATGGCAGAAGAAAATAAAGAGACATACAGAAAATTAAAGAATGAGTTAGAAGAAAAGTTAAGAAAGCTATTAGCGTTTAATGCGAAATCACCAAGTATATTTAGTGAAGTAGAGGTATTAAAATCATCAGTTGACCAAGGATTAGCACAAGCAGAAAAGAGTTGGTCACCAACATCAAAAACATTCAACTTACCAAGTAGAAGTGATATGGGATGGATAGAAGCTATAGATGGGAAATGGTTAGAAAAAGACTATACCCAAGAAGAGATAGAGTATAAGAAAACATTAAAATTACAATATGGATTTGATGACAAAACAGCTAGGATAATAATAAAAGCAAGAAAAAATATATATAACGATTCTAGAATACCAGATAATGAAAAAGATTATGTATTTACTAGATTGTTAGGTGGATTATATTATGATTTGAATTCTGGGGTAAAGGGATTTGGAGAACAACTTGCGTGGCAAAATACGGCAGGGGCTGGAGTAATTATTGGAGATGTCATAATGATGATAGATACACAATTAAAAGAATATGGTATACTAAAAGATAAAGAATATGAGTACTTAAAATATAAGGTTAGAATACAACATGGAGGTTATGGTTACTATAATAGTATTGATGAAGGGGCTCGACCACGGTATAAAAGAACTATGGAAACGGCGTTAGGGCGTAAAATAACAGAGGATGAATTCGAAAAACTATGGGATAGTCAAATAGATGCATTTAAAGGAAAAACAGATTTCGCCCATCAGTATATCACAATGGCAACACATCTATATGGAAAACCACGTCTTGCCGATCTTAAAGATGGTCATAAAAATACAAATGACATGTCAGGATGGTTTGGAGATACAACAGATGTAGCCGGTGTTAAGCCAAGTATAGGAAATGATGATTATAAGGCAGATTTAGATGCAGTTAATATAGTAAGCTCGATGAAAAAAAATAATAGTAACTTTATTACAGCGAGTAACAACTACTATGATAAGTTAGAAAACAATGTGTATAATCGTGCAGAAGAATTTAAAAAGAATATAGATTTTAATAAAGTAAAAAATAAAATTTATAATCAACTTAGTGAATCGTATATACTCGAAAAAGGAAGAATAGTAAGATTGCCAAGTAATATAAACTATATAAAAGAAAAATATCCGCAAACATATAACTTTATAAAAAGTGTTGAGAATAATCAAAATAATATTCAGGATTATTACGGTGAAAAGTAGGTGTTTAAATGAAAAAATTAAGTAAGAGTTGGAAAATATTTATAATAACAACGGTAGTATTAATGAGTAGTATATATGGATATTATAAAATAAATAATAGAAATGCATTTGAAGAGATGTATAATTCATATTATAATTTCTCACTACTCGGTTCGGTGCATAGAATGGGGCAGATAAAACCTATACCTAAAGATCAAGAGGGGCAAGATATTGTAAAACTATATTATAAAGAACAAGTTAATGGAAGTAATATAGAATTTTCTTTAATAAACTTTGATGATGAAAGGGCAATGTTTGTGATTAGTTCAACGTTTATTGCCGAAGGAGTATATTTAGATATAAACTATTTATATGATATTGATACCCATAAATTGATAAATAATGTAACTTTCCGTGGGGAAAACGTCCCATTAACTGAAGATAAGCCAAAACAGAGAAGAGAACTCTTACAAAAACACAATATTTCAAAAGAATATCTACAGAAGAAATCAGATGAACTGTTAGATACAGTTTTAACAGATTGGCAAAGGTATAGCGGAAGTTCATATTCAAGGAGTAATATGGGAAGACTAACAATAGAAAAAGATGAGTTTTTGAGATAATATACTATAGTCATAACCTTTAAGTTAAGGTTATGACTATTTTACATATTACTACCTAGAAGGATAAAAATATAGTATAATATAAAAAAATAAATTATTTTTTGTTTTATAGAAAGGAACAGCGTATGAACATATTACAAAGTAGTAAAGAACAAGCTGCCTCATCTGCAACATCTTTGAAAACTGCAAGTAATAATATTTCCCAAGAAATAACAGTAACAAAAGATACGCAAACAACAGTAGCCGGCAACACTAACGCACAAAATAGTATAGAAGTATCTAACCAAACAGCGAGTAAAATGTCAAAAGTTATTCAAAGCATGTCTAATAACATTCATAGTGTAGCTGAAGAATTCCAGGCAATGGACAATACATTAGGAACACAACTAGAAGGTGTAAAAAGCTTGAGAGGATTCTAGATGACAAAAGATCAAGACAACTATCAAAAAAGAATATTATTAGAAGAACAACTAAAAGACAACAAAAAGAAACAAGCCAAGTTAGAAGAAATAGAAAATACATATCAAGACATTAAAATTCATGGTAGATATCTACAAGAAACAGTACACAAAATATTTACAGGACAATACAATACCCACCTAATAATTTTGGGATAAAAAATAACACAATAAATAGAGTTAGTGAGTTTTATAAAATACACGGATATGGTAATTATGACCAAGGGAAAATAGCGGTAGAAAGAATAGTAAACACTGATACAATAGCTAAAAGATACATGTCTTCAGAATATACAAAAGCACAAAAGAAAAAACACCAAGAAGACTTTTTTGATTATTTAGAGAGAGGTAAATTTAAGAATGTTGAGTAGATTTTTCAAATTAATATTATTACTATTTATGGTAGCTCCAGTAATAGTCGTTTTGTATGATGTATTAGAAGCTCCAAAAGTCTTAACTAGAGAAAACAACAAAGGTAATGAATTTGAACAATTAGACAGGTTGATGAATACAACAAAATACGCTGAACAAATAAGAAAGGCAGGCTATCAAGTAGATGATTATGATTTAAAAATGATGGATAGGATTCCAGAATTAAAAACGTTAGGGAAAAATAAATTAAGTATAGAGTCCCCTACAGATAAAACTATACATATATTTACTGATGAAAATCATGATTTAATAATTTTTAATAAAGATATGACTATTACGGGAAGTGTAATAAATCAGGGGAAAGATAAACCTAGTAGAAAGTTAACAGAAGAAGAAAAGAATAAGTATGAAAAAGAGATAAAACAAGAAATAAACAAACTATTGGATGATGTTTATAAAGCTGGAGAAAAATAATGTTAACCTTATATTCATATAAGAATAATCAAAATGATATTCAAGATTATTACAGTGAAAAGTAGATGTTTTAATGAAAAAACTAGGTAAGGGCTTGAAAATATTTATAATAACAACGGTAGTTTTAATAGGTAATATATATGGATATTATAAAATAAATAATAGAAATGCATTTGAAGAGATGCATAATATTACAATATATTATCAATTAAATCTATAGATAATATGCTACAGATAAAAACCATATCTAAAGATGCTAAAGGATAAGTACTGTAGGATTAAATGAAAGTACAATAAGAAAATATATCAGAGAACAAGAATCGCATGACATTGCAATAGATAAACTGACAACAAAGGAATATACAAATCCATTTGGAAATAAGAAAAAATAGATAAACCCGTTTAACGGGTAGCGGGCGTTAAAATACAATAGGGCTTGAACGAATGTGAAAGCCAGCGCCTTGAGGTGCGTGTTAGTAACAAAGGGTTATACCCGAAGAGAAAACCACCCCTTTTCAGGGGTGGTCATTATTTTTTTAAAATTAATTTGTTATTGTTCTTAAATTAGTATCCTTTTAAGGCGTTCATACGAGCTTCAGATTGTCCTTTACCGTCTTTTTTCTCACCTTTGTATACTGCAGATTCCCATGATCCGTACATAGGGTTAGGGAAGATGATGAATTTATCACCAAATTCAGCTTTTAATTGTTCGAACATTTTATCTCTGTCCTCTTCTGATTTAGTTGAGAATTCAGCGAAGTCGACTAAGTTATCCCCAAATAACATAACAAGGTTAGTGTGTTTTAAAACTTCTTGACGACGTCCTTCTTTAGATTTATCGCCTTCTTTTTTGAACATTAGGTGATCGCGACCTTGAACAGGTAGTCCTTGTGCTTCAAGGTTTTTAATAGTTGCATCCACTTGAGCATCTGTTCTATCTGAGATGTAGTAGATTTGAACTTTGTTTTTATCTGCAAATTGTAAGAATTCTTTAGCTCCAGCTACAGGTGTTGCTTCTGCTTTTTGAACCCATTCATCCCATAATTTAGGATTAAATGCAGTTCCATCTTTAATCATTTTTACTTGGAATGGAATGTTGCTTAATACTGTTTCATCAATATCTAATACGATAGAATAAGGTTTATCAGTAGGCTGTTTTAATAATTCTTTTAATTTATTAGTAGCAACGTTATAACCTTGTTGGTATAATGCATCTACTTCAGCAGCATTTTGGTACCACAATGATCCCATTGTATTTTCTCTTGATCTAAGTTGATCATAAGTAAGAGTTATTTTATTATCTCCACTCTTATTTTCTTCTTTTTTTTCTTCAGTTTTTTGTGCGCATCCAGTTGCAAGAACAACTGTAGCTAATACTGAAGAAATAGACATAACAAGTTTTTTATTTTTCATAATATTTATAGCTCCTTTTGTTATCTATAATACTTAGTATAAAATATATCTACCTAAAATTCAATATGAAATTATTATTTAAAAATTTAGAATGTGAATATTTTAATAAAGTATTCTAATATTCTTTAAGAAAGCGGTTTATGAAATGATAAGAAAATAAAATTAATAATATTTATTTTTTTATTTGTTAAAATATGTAAAAAATGCCAATTCAAGTTGAAATAAGATGTGAGTTTTGGAGAAAAATAGTAATAAAATTATGTAGTCTAGAATATTACAAAAACATTTCAAATACTTAACAATAATGTGAAATAATCTGATTTTCATTGAATATACAAGTTAATATATTATAATAAAATTAAACGATTAATATTATAAATTTAAATTAGATTTAAACTAGATAGAATATAATTTACTACAATAACATAGATAAAATTATAAAGTGTGTTTTTATACAAAAAAGGAGATAAAAATTATGAAAAATAAATTAAGTAAAAATATAGTTGATACTTATAATCCAGAGAAAATCACTCGTTATTCAATTAGAAAAGCAAGTTTCGGAGCAACTTCAGTAGCGGTTGCTGCATTTTTTATGTATTTAGGGCAAGGAACAGCAGCAGCTTCAGATACTAATATTCAGGATCAAGTAAACCAAATTACTTCGATAGATGAAAATAAAAATAATAGTACTGAGAATACTGAAGAAAAAACTTCTAAAGAAACAGTTGTCAAATCCGAAACAAATACTTTGGATAAAACAAAGCTAAGTTCTTTAATTGCCGAAATCGAGTCAAAAATTGTTTCGGGAGCATATGACTCTAAAACTGAAGATAGTGTTTCTAAATTAAAAGTTGAGTTAGGAACAGTTAAAACAATATTAGAAAGTGCGAAAACACAAGAAGAGTTAGCTAGAGCATACAATAAACTTGTTACAGCAACTACACAGTTGAAAACAAAACCAGAAGAGAAAAAAGAAGCACCAGCAGTAGATACAACGAATGGACAACCAACAGTTGGTAAAAAAGCTACAAATACAGAAAAATCTACAGAATCTAACTCGATTGCAAACTCTGGTTCTAAAGATGAACGTAATGGAAAAGCGTTGAATACAAATAACCCATTCCGTACAGATGCGGCTACTACGGATATAGATCCAGCTGCGAATCAAACTTACACAGCACCTGCGGCTGATGCAGATTTAAATACTTTAGTTAAAACACTATTAGCATTAGATCCTACAGTTGAAAATAATACAAGACTTTCACAAAATATGGATAGCTTAGGTGATAGTAAGGAAGTTGCAAAAGGTACTGTAAAGGAAATTACTGAGTTTGGTGGATGGACAGCAGTAGATGGAGGAGTGTTCGCTATTGCTAGAAGAACCGAAGAAGGTGTATACCCTCTTGAGACTATCAATTCAACACTAGATGATACTGTTTGGTTACAAGAACAAGCTTTCGATAGAGATACTGAGTATACTTTACTATTATCAAAGAGTAGAACTAGAAGTAATAGAAATGAAGTTGTTTATGATAATAGTACTTATAAACCGACTGGTGAAGGTGGAGGAATTACAAAAAATCTTGTAAGATATAAAGGGATTGAAAAAACATTTACAGCATATTCAACTAAAGAAGGTTCAGATGTAATTGTTAAGTTTAAACCTGGTTATGTTGGAGATAGCGAAGGTTCTAAAGCAAACTATAAAGTTCAAGTTTATAGTATAACAGGTAACCAAGAGAGTTTAGTCTATGAAACGACTTTTGATCCTTCGCGAAATATAAATGACGGTAAACAGATTGTAACAGCAGCTAAAGATGGAACGAATAAAGCAAAAATTAAAATTTCTGATGCAGGAAAAGGAGGCGTGAGATTTGACCCTAATACCGGAGTAGATAATACTGAACGTCCAAATTTCATCGGTAAAAGAGAAGCTGAAAAATTAATGGCACAACCTGGGAACAAACCAAATGGAACGGCTGGGACATTTACGAGTAAGCCTATTGCATTACCTCAAGGTGCAGACCATTACAAGGTTAGAATTAGTTTAGCAGATCAAAATCGTACCGGTATGAGTTATCAAGCTTGGGATGACAAATATTCAGTGCCTGTTACAGGAGATGACTTCTCAATTGCACAAGATACTAGTAATGTAGCAAGAAATCTTTTACAAAGAATTTATGATAAATTAAAAGCTACAGAATCAGCAGATAAAAATGGTAAAACTTCTCAAACAATTCAAGATTATGAAGCAGAACTAGAAAAAGTTAAAACACTATTAGCAAATCCTGCTGCTAGAACTCCTAATTTCAAGCAAGCTTTACAAGATTTATTAGCTAAACAATTAGGTTTGAAAACTGATAAAACAGGTTTAACGAATTCAAAAGCTGAATTAGATGCCTTAGTGAATGAAGATCCAACACCTGGGAAAACAACTGATACTGCAAAAGCATATAATGTTGCAAAAGAAGCAGCAAAAACTGAAATAGCAGCAGCTTTGACAGTGATTAATGACGAAAACGCAACACCAGAACAAGTATCTGCAGCTTTAGAGAAAGTAAATGCCCAAAAAACAGCTTTACAACAAGCTAAAGATGGTTTAATTGTAGCAGCAACAGCAGAAGAAAAAGCTAAATTAAAATCAGATGCAGATTCATTAGTAAAAGCTGATACAACTGGAAAAACTCCAAACAGTATTGAAGCTTATAATACAAAATATGAAGCGATAAAGGCACAATTAGAAGCTGCCAAAACAGAAGCTGCCGCAGTATTAGCAAAAGAAAATAATGCATCTAAAGCAGAAGTACAAGCAGCTCAAACAAAAGTAGATGCTGCAAAAGCAGAGTTAACAAAAGCCGCAGAATTATTAGTCAATAAAGCTGACAAAACAGAATTAACAAACGCAAAAGAAGCGTTAAACACTTTAGTAACCGAAACAGATCCAACAACAGGAAAAACTGCAGATAGTGCAAAAGTATATAATGATGCGAAAACAGCTGCGCAAGAAGCAATTAAACAAGCAGAAACAGTTATTAATGATGAAAATGCAACACCAGAACAAGTAACAGAAGCTTTAAATAAAGTTAATGAGAAAAAATCAGCATTGGAAGTAGCAAAACAAGCATTAGTAGCAGCAGCGACAGCAGAAGAAAAAGCTAAATTAAAAGCAGATGCTGATTTATTAACAAAAGCTGATGAAACAGGCAAAACACCAGATAGTATCGCAGCATATGAAAGAAAATATGAAGAATTAAAAGCACAATTAGAAGCTGCCAAAACAGAAGCTGCCGCAGTACTAGCAAAAGGAAACAATGCAACAAAAGAGGAAGTTAAAGCTGCTCAAGCGAAAGTAGATGCAGTGAAAACGGAATTAGAAAATGCTAAAAATCTTCTTGTAGAAGCTGCTACTACAGAAGAAAAAAATAAATTAAAATCAGATGCAGATTCATTAGTAAAAGTAGATACAACTGGAAAAACAGCAGATAGTATTAAAGCATATGAATCAGAATTTGAAAAATTAAAAGCACAATTAGAAGCTGCCAAAACAGAAGCTGCCGCAGTATTAGCAAAAGGTAATAATGCAACAAAAGCAGAAGTTCAAGCAGCTCAAGCAAAAGTAGATGCAGCGAAAACAGCTTTAGATAAAGCAGCAGAATCATTGAAAGATCTTGACAGAGATGCTGCTAAAAAAGAAATAGAAGCTGCTGCTAAAAAAGCGACGGATGCTATTGAATCTAGCACAAGCTTAACTCCAGAACAAAAGACGGAAGAAAAAGCGAAAGTAGCTAAAGAAGCAAAAGATGCAATAGATGCTATCGATAAAGCAACCACTGAAGAGGGTATAAACTCTGCAAAAGAAAATGGAAAACTAGCTATCGAAAAAGAAGCAGCAATAACAGCAATCAAAGCAGAAAAAGCAGCGAAAGAGCAAGAAATCGATAATAATACTAAGTTATCTGATGAAGAAAAAGCTGCAGCAAAAGCAGAGGTAGCCAAAGCAGCTACTGAAGCAGTAGAAGCTATTACAAAAGCAGATACTAAAGATGTAGTAGAAGCAGCCAAAACAAAAGGAGAGGCAGCTATTAAGGCAGTAAATCCGATAGGAAAAGAAAAAGCACTAGACGCGGTTCAAAAAGCAGCAGAAGAAAAAATTGTAGAAATTGATAAGAATGACAAATTATCAGCAGAAGAAAAAGCTGAAGCAAAAGCAGAAGTAGCCAAAGCAGCAATCAAAGCAGTGACTGCAATTCAAGAAGCAAAAGACCAAGCAACGGTGAATACAGCAGAAGAGACAGGAGTAAAAGCAATTAAAGCAGTAACTCCAGTAGGAAAAGCAAAAGCATTGGATGCGATTCAAAAAGCAACAGAAGAAAAAATTGCAGAAATCGATAAGAATGATAAATTATCAGCAGAAGAAAAAGCTAAAGCAAAAGCAGAAGTAGCAAAAGCAGCTACTGAAGCAGTAGAAGCAATCCAAAAAGCAGAAACACAAGATGCAGTAGATGCAGCTCAAGCAAAAGGAGAAACAGCTATTAAAGCAGTAAATCCAATTGGAAAAGCATTAAATGGACAACCAACAAATAAAGATGCCTTAACAAAAGCTACAACAACAGAAGCAGAGGCAATAAAAGGAAGTCCAGCATACTACAATGCAGATGAAACTAAGAAAGCAACATATGATAAAGCATTAGAAGAAGCTAAGAAAGTACTAGCAAAAGCAAATGCAACACAAGCAGAAGTAGATGCAGCATTAAAAGCGTTAGAAGAAGCGAAAGCAGCATTAAATGGACAACCAACAAATAAAGATGCCTTAACAAAAGCTACAACAACAGAAGCAGAGGCAACAAAAGGAAGTCCAGCATACTACAATGCAGAAGAAGCTAAGAAAGCAGCATACGATAAAGCATTAGAAGAAGCTAAGAAAGTACTAGCAAAAGCAAATGCAACGCAAGCGGAAGTAGATGCAGCATTAAAAGCGTTAGAAGAAGCGAGAGCAGCATTAAATGGAGTAGAAACTTACAAAATTAATCCAACGATTAATGAAGTTGAAGAGTTTGATTTATCAAAACTATTAGTTAAAGGAATTGTTGTTGTTAAAAAAGGACAAGATTTGACAGAAAAAGACATTAGATCTAAGTTAAACTTACCTGATGGAGTGGATATAGTTGAAATCGAGTATCCAAATACTAATACTTTAGGTAAAAAAGTTGCGAAAGTTACATTTAGAGGAAACGATGGTAATTTATTTACTATTGAAGTACCAATAGAAGTAGTTGAAAATACAACTAATACTGATGAAACAAATAACAATAGATATTCAGAAGGAAGAGTTCTAGTAAATAAAAATACAGAGCAAACTAATAAAGAAGGATTAAAAGCTTCTAAAAATATGCTACCAAATACAGGGACAACTGAAACTAATACTGGATTAGCAGGATTAGGATTAGGAATCTTAGGAGCGTTACTTGCTGCAACAAAACGTCGTAAAGAAAAATAAAATATCAATATTAGAAATTCTAGGTATCAATAACCTAGAGTTTCTTTTTTTATGTAGCTTTGTAAGTGAGGATTATTTTTAAGAACGTTATGTCTAAGTGAATAATATAAGTTTGAGAGACTTTTAGGAAATATTAGATCTGATAAAAATAAAAAAATATCGACTAAAACAAGATTGTTTTAGTCGATTATTTTTTATCTAAAATTAACAAGCCTTAATATTTTATCAAAATATGAATAATGATTTTCTAAAATGTCTTTCTCTTCTTTAACAAGTTCAGGTTCATCGGTAATAATACCATCTGCGGGACTCTGTAAATATTTAGTGATTAAAGCTGGATTGTTTATAGTCCATACAAAAACGTGTTTATTTTCTTTTCTAGCTTGCTCCACTAGATGATCTCTATAAGAGAAGTCTTCTATTACAAAAAAGTCAACGTTACTATGATGAAAATTTCCGAATTGAAGAGGAATAACATAACCTGTTTCCAAGTTTGGTACTTTTGTTTCTAGTTCTTCCATAACTTTAGAGTTTAGTGACATAAACTTATAATTTTCAAGTTTTAATCTCTTAACTTCATCAATTAATATGTCGATATAATTAGGTGGTTCTGCTCCATGAGGTTTAAGTTCGATTACAAGATTCATATTTAATTCTTTCGCTTTATTTACAAATTCTTCTAACGATGGAATTTTACTAGAAAAATCACCTTGTTTAATTGTTAAACCTACTACTTCATCAAAATTCATATCTTGAACACGTTTATTCAATCCTACAAGTCTTTTCAAATTGAAATCATGCATTACTACAAATTTATTGTCTTTTGTTAGAATAATATCAAATTCAACGTAATCGGCACCAACTTCAGCTGCCCCTTCAAGTGCTTCAATTGAATTCTCTACACCTTTAGCAACATATCCACGGTGAGCAATAGTCTTAATATTTTTATTAACTCCATTTCCATATATATTAAAACCATTTATAAGAACCGCAACAACTATAATTACTGTGGTAAATGTTACTACCAGCCTTGATTTTTTCTTATTTTCATTAAGATTATTAACAAGTTTTTCGGATATTTCATTATGATCTATTAGAACAGTTATTAATGAAGTTATAACCGTTATTTTAGAAATTACACCTAAAAAGAAGATAATTCCACTTACCGAAGAGAAAAATAGTGTCTGTATAATTGGATTATTACCGTCATTATCAAAATAGATACAAATGTATGTAATTACACCAGTTAAAACTGCGGCAATTAATAAATATATTATTTCAAATAATAGTATAGTGAAGACAAGTTTTCTTTTGCCAGTTTTTGTAAGTTCCCAACTTCTTTTAATACTATCTAGTATATTTTCATCTCCAACAGCAGTTAGTGGAAGGGTGAAGATTAGTCTAAGATTCAGATAAGCAAAAACTATCATAATTAAGCCCCATATAATAAGCCCACTGTTAGTCTTCATAATCTCACTACTTATAAATTTTGGTATAAATAAATTCTTTGCAAGAACAGATTTTACCCCAAGATTTATCGTAGGTATGGTTATTAAAAAGTAGAATATAAAAAATAAGGTTTGAAACCCTGCAAGATTCTTTGTCTTATTCCACGCATTATCTAATATACTTCGAAAAGAGTATTGCTTTTCTGTTAATTGACCGTAAATGGTAAAGGTCAATATAGAAAACTCAATAAACATAAAAAATGCTACAATTAGAACTAGTAAGTTCAAAATCACAAAACTATAGGGATTAGTAAGGATATGTAGAATATTGTTTTTATCTAAATGTTCTTCACCTGCAAGTGTAAGAGCAAGTTGAAAAATTCTAGAAATAATCCATAAACCACAAATAAGCATTAGTTGAATAATTGCGGCAATAGATATATATGTAAATTTATAACGATTTATATTTTTTAGTACATTGGAAAATAAATTATAAATCTTAAAATCCATGACGGCCTCACTTTATATAGTATTTTATGCTATTTGATTATATCAAAATTACTATTTTCAAGCAAGAAATAGAAGTGTTAAAAAATAGATATGGTAACGTTACTTTTCTTCTTGACATTTATATGGTAAGAGGTGTAGAATAAAAAGTAACGTTACTATTCTTGTTTGGTAATTGTTAAATGTCATTATATAAACGAAGAAGGAGCTTGTAAATGCTAGCTAATAATTGGAAACAAAATCTTCATTTAGAACCTATTAAAGGATGGCTAAATGATCCTAACGGATTAGCTTATTTTAATGGTAAGTATCATATTTTTCACCAATATTCATTTGAAGTTAATGGTGGGCTAAAATTATGGTACTACTATACTAGTAGTGATTTAAAAAATTATGAAGATCGTGGCGTTTTCTTAACACCAACTATTGAAGAAGAAACTCATGGTGTGTATTCAGGAAGTGCCAATATAGAAGATGGAAAATTAGTCTTCTATTACACAGGAAATGTGAAATATCAAGGAGATTATGACTACGTTCATGCTGGTCGCGGTCATAATACCATATCTTTTGAAACGGAAGATGGAATTAATTTTACTGAGAAAAAATGTCTATTAACAACAGATGATTATCCTAATATGTCAAATCATGTTAGGGACCCAAAGATATTTGAAAAAAATGGAAAAAAATATCTAGTGCTAGGTGCTAGAGATAGTAATGATTATGGATGTTTATTAGTATACGTTAAAGATACTCTTAAACCGTATAAAACTATTTATTCACAAAAAAATCTAGGCTTTATGTGGGAATGTCCTGATTATTTTGAAGTAGATGGAAAAGAAATATTTATGTTCTCACCTCAAGGTATTACAAGAATGTACCCATATTATGAAAATATGTATCAAATTGGATATTCTGTAGTTGAAGATGGAATTGAGAATGTTGATAAACTAGATAACTTCACACTATTAGATTATGGACATGATTTTTATGCATCACAAACATTTCTAGATGAGGATAATAATCGTGTACTAATCGGTTGGATGTATGTGCCGGATAGTAGTTATACAAATCCGACTACAAAGTTTGGATATCAAAACTGTTTAACTGTACCTCGTGTAGTAAATTTCAAGGACGGTAAAGTTAGACAAACATTACATAAATCGGTAAAAGATTTATTAGGTAAGGATATTAAAACTAATCACTTTAATAAGAATACATGGTATTATAAACAAGAACATGGAGAAAGTTTTAAGATCAGTGTAGCTGATTTTAAAGTTAGCTATGAAAATAAAGAATTAAAGATTTCTTTTGGTATTAGTGGTTACGGAAGAAATGATAGAAAATATAAATTGGATTTAGAAGATGTAGAAATAGTATTTGATAGTTCATCAATCGAATTATTCGCTAATGGTGGGTCATTTACAATTTCGACAAGATTCTATCCAGAAAATCACGATGTAAAAATATTAGCTACTAATTATGTAGCAAAAGAACTTGGAGCAATCGAAATTAGAGAGGAGAACTAAAATGGCAGTTTTATGCATAGGAGAAATGCTAATTGACTTTATCGGAGAAGGAGTAGGAACTATCGATAAAGTAAAATCATTTAAAAAAGAGGCTGGAGGCTGTGTAGCCAATGTTGCGTGTGTAGCGCAAAAACTAGGTCATAAGAGTTATTTATTGACATCATTAGGACAAGATGGTTTTGGTGATTTCCTAGAAAATACGTTAAAAAATGAAAATGTAGACTGTAAATATGTAAGCCGTAAAGCTGACAGTTTCACACCATTAGCATTTGTTTCTTTAGATGAAACTGGAGACCGTTCATTTAGTTTTTACTTTAAAGGTTCTTCAACATTAAGTATTAGTAAAGAAGATGTTGAGAAAGTAGATTTATCAGAAATTGAAGCAATTCACTTTGCAAGTATCGCAATTCAAGAAGAATCAAAAGCCAGCCATCATTTATTACTGAAAAAAGCTAAAGAATTAGGAGTGTTAATTTCTTTTGATGTTAACTTACGATTCAATCTTTGGGATGATCACAAAGTATACCTTGAAACTATTAAAGAATTCTTACCTTATGTTGATGTAATAAAAGTTGCTGATAATGAATTAGAATTCATAACAGGAACTACTAATATCGAAGAAGCATTAAAAAAAGATTTCAGCCACATGAAAGTTGTTCTTTATACTAAAGGGGAACATGGGGCAGAAGTTTACTATCAAAATCATAAAGTAGTAACTGAAATACCTGATATAAAAGCTGTTGATACAACAGGGGCAGGGGATGCTTTCGCTGGTTCATTCTTATCTAAATTATTAAATCAAAAAGACATTAATAATATTACAGAAGAAGAATTAGCTCAAATGGCAACTTTTGCGACAAACTATGCTAGTTTAACAACTACAAAAATAGGTGCAATTTCAAGTTACTTAACAGAAGAAGAATATAATAGTTTAATATAATTATAAAGGGATTTACCTGAAAGTTCTTTAAAAAAGTTTGTATAAAAGCTTAAAGATGAAGTGGTTTGTTGATAACTAAATTCGTTTTATAAAAGCTATTTAGGTATCTAATAAACTTTGAGGGAGTGACTCAACAAAATTGATTTCTCTGAAATCATGAGTTTTGAGTCACTCCTTTATTTTTGTAATCTTTTTTATTTTAAAGTAAGCTCTACTTAATAAGATTAAATTGTAATATAGATTTTTTTAATAATAACAGAATAATTTGTTATTATATTATTATTTAATTGCAGTTGATATTGAAAAAAATTTTTGTTATACTACAAGTGATAATATTGAGTAAGAGTAAAGGTTTTACATGTTGTCATATCAATAAAGGGAGAGTTTGTTATGAAAAATTTTATGAGAATACTGTATATTGTTATTGCTGTTATAGTAATGGCTGGGTGTAGTGAGAAAAATACTAAAGAAGATTATGATATTTCAATAATATCAAAGAATAAAGTATCACTTTTTAAACTGGAAAATGATTCTATAAAGTTACATAAAGAGATAAAAAGAAGTGAAGATTATGGCTTTTTAAAAGAAGATAATTCTGAGCCGTATACATTCACACACTATAAAAATAAAATATATGCTACAACTTTATTTGCTAATAGTTTTAATATAATAGAATATGATGAAAATTTTAAAGAGATAAATAAAAAGGAGATTAAAAAAGAGGGGGTTAATGTTATAAATGATATTCAAGTTTACAAAGATAATATATATATTCTTGGCGGAAATATAGATAAAAATAATCAATTAAGAAATTTGATATGGAAGTTTGATATGAGTTACAAACTTATGGAAGAAATAGATTTAAATTATAGCCAAGGAGCATACATGAGATTTTATATAAAAGATGATGTTATTTATTTAACTCAAAACTCTCAAGGCTTAACAGGTAAAAATGAACCAAAAGGTAGTAATAAATTATTAAAATATGATTTGAATACAAAAAATAATGAGTTGATAACTTTAAACTATGCTTATCCTCTAAATATTTATCCAGATGGGGATAATCTAATAGTAGAGCATTATAGTTTATATGTTCCTAATTATACATGGACTATTTTAGATACAAAAAATAATATACAAAAAATTATTTATTTTAATGATAGACCTAAAAATGAAGATAACCCCCCGTTTTTCAATCAAGATAAAATGAATTATTACTTCTTATTCTATGATAAACTGTATATTTATGATAAAAAAACACTAGAAGAGAAGGTTTATAATTTATCTGATTTTAATATAACGGATGCATATATATCAGTTATTAAAAATGATGAATAATGTGTTGATATAGCAAGAAAATTTATCAAAATCATAATATAGAATATTAGAAACAAGTTAAGATGTCAAAGGTGAACAAAATTATGCAAAATAATATGAAAATAAGATTATCGGTTGATAACTTTTATGATAATATTTCTAAAAATAAACAGAAGATAAAAATTGATCCGAAGCTACTGAGTAAATCGCTAGGGTATGATGAAAATATTATCAATGAATTTCCAGATGAGATAAATATGGGGCTTTCTTGTGGTAATCCAATTAATCACTTAAAAATTAAAGAAGGACAATCTTTAATTGATTTAGGGTGTGGAGCAGGCATGGATATTTTTATTACTAAGATGAAAAATCCTAAAGTAGGAATGCTTTATGGTTTGGATAGATTGGATTCAATGTTAGAAAAAGCGAAGAAGGTTAGAGATAATAAGAAATTTGATAATATTGAATTTATTAAGGGAGAATTAATAAATATTCCTTTAGTAGATGGGTCAGTTGATAGAGTTATTAGTAACTGTGTTATTAATCTAGAACCAGATAAACAAAAAGTATACGACGAAATTTATCGTATTCTAAAAGAAGATGGTATGTTTGTAATATCTGATATTATTTTGAAAAAAGATTTGCCACTAGAATGGAAAAATTCTAGTAGAATGCATTGCACTTGAGTTGCAGGAGCTCTTCTGGAAGAAGAGATGACTCATATTATCAGAAAGGCAGGGTTTACTAAGTTTCAGATAATTAATTCTGATGTAACAGATGAATATGCAGAAAAATGGGGCTATGGCAAAGTGATGAAAGATTATATCCAAAGTGGATTACTTATTGGAAGAAAATAATTATTTTGGCTGATGTTTAAGAAAACGTTATCCATTTGTTTTGACATGTATAGACAAAATAAAGTAAAATGTAGATAAATAAACACAAAATAATATTTTTAATTATTATTTTATTATATGTAAGAAGCGAAAAAAATTGAAATTTTTGATATAATAGTTTATGTATAGGATTTTAGGAATTAAGTTTTATTGAGAATTTTTATAGTGTATATGTCGTAGAATATATTTTAGTTGGAATTATGTACGAAAAATAATATATATATTGTAACTTAAATAATCGTTTAAACTTAATTTTAGTTAATTTTTATATAATGTATTTGATTTGAAATATCTAAAACATAAAAATATAGTTAGGAGTGGGAGACTATGAGGTTATTATTAGCCGAAGACGAAAGAGACTTGGCAGATGCTCTAGAAGCAATGCTGAAACACAACAATTACTCAGTCGATGTAGTAAACAACGGACAAGATGCATTAGACTATCTAATGTTAGATGATTATGATGGAGCTATTCTTGATGTTATGATGCCACAAATGGATGGAGTAACAGTAGTAAAAAAACTTAGAGAGAATAAAAAAAGCACACCAGTATTATTACTAACAGCTAAGTCAGAAATCGAAGATAAAGTATATGGATTAGATAGTGGTGCAGATGACTATTTAACAAAACCATTTGTTACGAGAGAATTATTAGCAAGGGTACGTTCTATGACGAGGAGACAAGCTACATTTACTAGTAACGTACTAGAATTAGGTAATGTTAGTTTAAGTAAATATACATTTGAATTATCTACAGAAAAAGATAAAGTAAGATTATCAAATAAAGAATATCAAATGATGGAAATGCTTATGAGGAATCCTGGTAATGTAATTCAAACGGAACAATTTTTAGAAAGAATCTGGGGTTATGACAGTGATTCTGAAATTAATGTTGTATGGGTTAATATTTCTTATTTAAGAAAAAAACTAAAAGCATTAGATGCTAATATCCACATTAAAGCAACAAGAAATGTAGGATATACATTGGAGATGCTGGATGTTTAAGAGTCTTAGGAAAAAATTTATAGCCACTGCTGTTGGTAGTGTCGCGGTAGTAATAGCGATACTTGCAATAGCATTGAACTTCATTAACTTTAATAAACTAGAAGAAAGAATAGATACAACTTTATTAGATGCTTCTAGGTCACAAGCATTGATAAAAATTTTTGCAGAAGATGGTGATGATTTGGTAATTACTAAAAATTCATCAAGTGCTACAGAATATAATGGTTTTTCAATTGCAAAAGTCGATAATAATGGTAGAATAATTAAAGCTTACCGAGATGATAGTTTAATAGAGGATCAAGATACTTTGCAAAGCAAAGTGATAGAAGCATTAGAAAAAGGAAAAACAAGTGGATTTATAGGTAGTTATAGATTCTTAAAAGTAGAAACAAATGTAGGAAACTTAATACTATTTTTAAATTGCCAACGTGAACTTGATTCTTATGAATCTTTTGTGAAAAATAGTGTTTTAATTTCAATAGGAGTAATACTATCAGTACTTGTTTTAATTATTCTAATATCAAAAAAGGTAATAGCACCAATACAGGAGACATATTTAAAACAAAAACAATTCATAACAGGAGCTAGTCATGAGTTAAAAACACCATTAGCTATCATTAGTTCTAATGCTGATGTATTAGAGATGATGAATGGAGATTCAAAATGGACTACCAATATTCATAATCAGGTTGATCGATTGACTAGCTTGGTAAATAGTTTGGTTGTATTTAGTCGAATGGAAGAAAAAGATACTGTAGAGCGAACTAGTTTTGATCTAACTGAAACTTTGAAGTCGAGAATTGAGGACTTTGATGAGTTAGCTAACTTCCAGAAAAAATATATTGTGACAGATATTGATGAAAATTTGAATTATTATGGAGAAAAAGATTCTATAATTCAATTAATGGATATACTGTTAGAAAATGCAATTAAATATGCTCCAGAAGATAGTGATATATTGGTTAAACTTAATAAAAATAGAAAATATGCTACTTTAAAAGTTTCTAATAAAGCTAATGTAGAAAAAGGTGATTTAAGCAAAGTTTTTGATCGTTTCTATAGATTAGATGAATCTAGAAATAGTGCGATAAAAGGTTATGGTATAGGATTATCTATGGCACAGCTTATAGCAGAAAAACACAAAGAAACAATTCAAGCATATGCACCAGAAGATGGAGTCTTCAAGATTGAAGTGCGATTTACATTAGTTGATAGATAATAAATAAAAGGTAATCCTCTAAACCGTTTTGGTTTGGAAGATTATTTTTTAAAGAAATTTCTGTAGGAGGAATATTTATGGAAAGTTTAATAGAATTTTATTTTAGATTGTTCGGATATATTAAAGCTAACTGGAGGAAATATATAGAAATATTTAATGAAATGACATTTTTTGAAAAAATTATTCAATGTTTATTATTTGTGATAGAATTAATTATTATATTTTATTTAACGGTTGAAATAGCTAAGGACATAGATTCTCTTGTGCCTTTTGTATTTTTTGCTACATTATTGATTGTGTTTTTAGTACATCAGTATTTTTATAGAAAAATAAAGGTGAAGATAGAAAATCGAGAAATGAATTAAATTTTACCGGTGATTATAAAAAGAAATAACTATTTAAAGACAACTGTATAAAAATAAAAACTTCAAAATTAACTTGTATTTAAGTTATTTTGGAGTTTTTTATCTATCTATTTTTAATCTCTTTTTTTATTCTACGTATAGTTTTTGAAGAAAGGTATATAGAAGTCCCATCTTTAAAAATTACAGTTTCACTATCTAATTTATCGATATTTTCTAGATTTATCGCGTAGGTTCTATGACAGATATATATTGATGGATGTAAAATTTCAAGATTAGAAATTTTTCCGAAAAAAGTTATCTCTTTATTATTCACTAAATTTAATCTTATTTTATGCCCTTCTAATGCTTCAAAATACAGTACTTCAGAAATATCATAAAACTCTTGTTTAAGTCCAACTTTAATTGGAACTTTTCCTATATTAGAATTTAGTTTTGTACTTTTAATATATCGTTCATATGCTTTTGTAAGAGCTTTTTGTATATTTTCATCCATATCATCACTGTTTTTAGTAATATAGGCTAAGGGTGCTATCATTTCATTCAAAATTCTCACCTGCATATTATCAAAATTTGTAATATAGATAAGTTTTGCAAAAGGATCGATATCACGGATTTTCTTTCCTAAGTCTATACCAGTCATAGCATTTTCACCTAGATCAATATCCAAGAAATAACTGTTAGCAATACCGTGCTTAGACGCTTCTTCCAAAATATTTAGAGGATTAGTAGATGACGTTATGATTTCTATAGATAAATCATTTATCATAATATAGTTTTTTATGACTTGTTCTATTCTTTTTAATACTTCATTATTGTCTTCACAAATAAAAATTTTCATTATAAATCTCCCTCAATTGTAAGTATTTGTTTAAATAGATTATCTTCAATTCTAGTATTTAATATCATATTATGCTTACTGATAATGTTGTTAGCAGAACTTAATCCTATTCCTCTATTTTCTCCTTTTGTAGAATATCCACTTTCATTAATCTTGTCTACATCTAAATCATTGTTTTTAAATGAATTTGTTATTTGAATAACAATTGTTTTATTAGCTTTTAAAATTAATAATTCTAAAAATCTATTATTGTCTAATTCTAAACCAGCCTCTAAAGAATTATCCAAGAAAATCCCCAGTACCCGACTTAGCTGCATTTCATTAACATAAAAATCATCAATTTCATCTTCAATACAAATATTAACTTTAAAATCATTATTCTGAGCACTGATGATTTTATTTGTAAGTAAATTCTTAATAGATAGAACTTTAATATTGTTCAAATGAGAAAGCACGATATTATCAAGCTCAATTTTTGTATTAAAGTCCTTTATATTGTTGTAAAAGTAGTCTCTTAACTTTATATTATCCACTTCATTATTAGTAATATACCCCTCAAGACCTAAGATAATATTATTGAAATCATGTTTGAATTTTCTAATCTCATTATTATTTCTTTCTAATGCTTCTATATATTTCTTCTGCTGTTCCAATTTTTGCTTTTCAGCTTCCACTTCTATCTTAATATGAAGATTTTTAAGAAGCGAAGAGGAGATGAAAATGAATAATATAAAGAAGAAAGTAATTACACTTATAGACATATAATAAAGGGGTATATCATCACTTTTTATAACAGAGTTTATACCTAGAAAATTATAAAAAATAAGAATAAATATAGAAATAAAAAGTAACAACTTGTAAATGACACTACTTTGTTGTTTTGTAAAATTATTTAAATTAATTGTGAATAGTTTTACAAAAATAAAAGTTAGTATGGAAAAAACTATTTTATCCATTATATTAATCCAAAGAGTAATCTTTAGAATAGTATATACTGATGTTACTAGTAATTCAGATGTTTTAAATAACGCTGTTGTGTATAATATAGTAAATGTTAAATTGAAGAGATTAAATTTAACATTTTTTCTTTTTAATATTGCAAATATAGGGAAAATTATTGAAAGTATTATAAAAAAATTAAAGATATAATAAGAAAAATAATAAGTCAACACAAAAATTCCTGAAAATATTATTAAATCATGCCTGTTAAACTTTACATGATAAATTTGTTTTATAATATTACATATAGAAATAAATAATAAAACCATTATTGGAATATGATAGTATATAATTTCAAAATAATCTTTCATAATATGCTCCCAAAATAAGTGTTAATTAAATTTTAACATTTAATAATAGGAATATCAACTGAATTTAGTGTATGAAACTAGATTGGTAAATTAAGAAAAATATCTTTATAGGAATATAAGTGACTATTCAGGAAAAATTTATAAAGTATAAACAGTATAATGTATAATGGTTATAAGAAAAATGAATGTTATTAAAATTAAATAGGAGTAGTAGGAAATGATAAATAATGAAAAAATTAAAAGAATAGGTTTTGTATTAATTGGAATTGCTAATTTTATATTATTACCGTTTATCTTAATGTATTTCTCAGGGAAGATGACTTGGTATGGAAT
This sequence comes from Gemella haemolysans ATCC 10379, assembly GCF_000173915.1. Lineage (NCBI taxonomy): Bacteria > Bacillati > Bacillota > Bacilli > Caryophanales > Gemellaceae > Gemella > Gemella haemolysans. The sequence goes on from NZ_ACDZ02000006.1 coordinate 38,687, forward strand.
TTTATACTTTTTTGCGATGAGTGGTTTCTTTACTTTGGTGATTGTTTCAGGGCATAGAAGATATATAGTACCAAGAATAATAGAAAGGCATATTATCCCACGGAATAGAAAAAGTTATTATACTATATCTCTAATTTCAGGAGTAATAGCTGTTATATTATTTGTAGTTTTAGTAATTAAAAAATCTGATTTTGATGAGATTATTGCATTAGTTGGTACTGTTTGGGTTGTTTGGATTACTATAATAATTTATTTAAGAGAAACAAGATACTTTAAATTATGGTAAGGTAAGTGATTGTAAAATAAAAATATTAAGTGATAGATATATCTTAAAATTGGAGGAATAAACTATGTTTAGAAGTAAGTATTTTGCAATGGTTTCTTGGTTATTTACTATTATTTTTATAGGACTAAAGATTTCTGGGTCAGAGTATCCTAGTATTCAGATAATAGTAGTTGCTTGTATAATCTCTATAGAAAGAACAGTAGGATATTTTATAAATAAGTATAGAGATAATTTAAAGGATTAATTTCAGTGTACTTAAAAGAATATCATTTCAGGTATAAAATTTGCTAATTCAGGTAATTTATTATTTATTATGATAGCGTTTTATGTTATAATTAGTAAAAAGGAAAGACCTTTGATTTTATAGAAGGAGGGGTTTATTATGAAACCATTCAAAAGAACAGTAGAGAAAGTGTTAGCGTGGATTGCTAATATTATATTAATAGTAATAACAGGATTTTTAGCGTATGGATCATTCTTTAAGATTTCACTTTTAAAAGATAACCAAGAATTTTTAAATCTTTTTAAAAAAGAGCTTGCTAAAAATCCTAATGGGGCAAATTTAAATGGGGTAAATTTATCGGCTGAACAACTTCTTGATTATACGATTCAAGGACTTAAGATGTATTCAGTTCTATTAATTGTATTAGTTGTAGTAGCATTATTAGCATCATTCTTAATGAAAAAACGTATTTTATCAGGGATACTTTTCTTATTATTAGCAATAGTAGTAGCTGTTGGAACAGTAGGGGTATTAATACCTGTATATTTATTATATTTCATCGTAGCAATTATGCTATTCGTTAGAAAAGAAAACCCTGCGGAATATCAAGAAACAGTTAATTATTTGTAAGTATTAAATTGAGGAGATTTGCTATGGTTGGTAATATTTTAGCTTTTTGTCAATTGTTTATAGTTTTATATAGTTTTTATATAAACTTTAAAAATTCGGAGTATATGAAAAGATCTAATTGGTATAATAGTATAATTTGTTATGTATCTCTAGGTATGATTAGCAATAATATTGATAATGTTTCAACTAAAGCAATTCTTACATTAGTAATGTTTTTAATATTAATAAGTGATTTTAATACTATAAAAATATTAAGAAATAACGATACAGAAATAGTTGCAGAAAAAATATAGCTATTTATTCTGATTAATCGTATAGAAACATTATACAAAAAGTATATACTTTAGAGTAATTTTAAAATTATGATTTTCTTAGAGTTATAATTTTAAGATTACTCTTTTTTATTATTTTAATGTATATTTAATATATAAAATTTTTTATGTGAAATTTAGTTAATCAAATTTTAATTAATCACAATATTGTGGTATAATTTATAAAGATAAATAATGAAGGACTTACTATGAGAAAATATAATTATAATGAAAGATTAATAGAAAAATTAAATATTACTTCTTTTATAGAAAAATATAATTTTGATAATGAATTATATAATACAGCAATTTTTTGTGCACTTAGTTCAATTGATAGCCACAAATTAGAAGGTGATAGTATTGAATCAAAATCACTTTTACTTGGTGATTATTTTAGTTTTGAGTATTATAGTTTATTGGTAGGTAGTTTAGATAAGTTGACTAACCTCACAGAAACTATGCAAAATGGATACTTACAACTAATTGCTAAAGAGATTAGTGAGGATGAATTTTATCTAAGTGTTATAAAAACTTGGTTTGACTTCTATAATGTCAAATTTCAAGAGTCTGATATTAAAATGGTAACCTTTGTTTAAGTTAATGGAGATTAGAATGTTAAAACAGTATGATACGTTGGTACACGAGGTATTAGAAGATATTTTCGAAATTACTAGAAGTAATGATGAACAATTAGATGAGATTGTAAAAAAGTATTTTCTAAATGGAGGTAAAAGGGTTAGAGTACTTCTTTTACTAATGTGTGCTAAATTAGGAAATTTTGAACTAAATAAAAAAGACATTATTAGAATGGCTAGTATAGTTGAAATAATTCATACTGCTAGTTTAATTCATGATGATATTATTGATAATGCTGATACTAGACGTGGCAGTGTTACGATGAATAAAGAATATAGTAATGAGTTTGCTCTTCGTGTAGGGGATTATTTATTCTCTGTAGTTTTAAAAGAAGTAGCTAAGTTTGATAATGAGAAAATTCATTTATATTTAGCGGAAACGCTTAAAGAACTGTGCATAGGCGAGCTTATTCAAGCGGATGGCTTGTATGATATAAAAACCAGAAGATTAGATTATCTTAAAAAAATTAAGAGAAAGACTGCGATATTAATAGCTTTTGCTTGTGTGGCAGGGAGTATAGTTGCGGATGCTTCTGATGAAGATATAAGAAGTGCATTTTCATATGGCTATTATTTAGGGATGAGTTACCAGATAATTGATGACTATCTTGATTTCGTGGGAGGAACACAAAATCTTGGTAAAGAAGTCGGACAGGACTTAATGAACGGTAATATTACATTACCAGCTTTATTAGCTAAGGAAGAAAACCCAGAGCTATTTTGTAATTTTACAAAAGACACGAGTAGTGAAGAAAAAGACGAAATAATAAATTATATAAGAAATAACGATAAAGTTTTATCAGAAACATTAACTGTAAGTAGACGATATTTAGAAAAAGCTCAGGAGAGTATCGATAATATTGATTCTACTGTGAAAACTGAATTGACTTTTATTATGAATAAGTTAGCAAGGAGAGAAAATTAGATGGATATACAACAATTTTTAGATGAATTAAAAGACATAGATTTTTCTGCATTAGATAGAGAGCAGCAAGAGGAGTTTCGTACAATACTTTTAGATAATGGATTATTTGATGAGTGTTTAGAATTATCTAGAATTATTTATGAACAAAATAGAGAAGATGATACTGCAATTGAAGGATATGTTCATAATCTTTTATATCTAGATAAGAAAGATTATGCTTTAGTAGTATTATACAATTCACCAAAAACACCTTCGATTTTATATCAAGAAGGATTAATATATTTAGAAGATGAACTATATGAAATAGCTGAAGATAAGTTCTTAGCAGCTAGAGCTGGAACGGATTTTGATGAGGCTATTCGTGCAATAGATAAAGAGTTAGTAGGGATTTATTTAACAACAGGAAGAGAAGATAAAGCTAGAAACTTAAGTGAGAGAATTTTCTATGAAGAACCATCTTTAGAAAATTTCCAAACAGCATTTGATAATTTATATGCTTTAGGATTATTTGAAGAAGCTATTGATTTCTATAATGAAAATGGAAGAGGGTATGAGGATGCAGGAATTCTGTTCTCATTAGCATTCGCATATAATCAAATTCAGAATTTAGAAAAATCAAAAATGTACTTATTAAAAACTATCGCAATCGATCCGGATTTCACTGAAGCATACTTACACTTAGGACATATGTCAAAAGGTGACGAAGCTAAGAGATACCTAGAAAAATATATTGAATTACAAGGAATGGCTATTAGTGCTTATCTGCATCTGATTTCATTATATAAGGATGATCAACAATATGATAATATCCGTACTTTAATGCAAGAAGTATTGACAGCACAGGGTATCTCAGAAGAAACATTATTTATTGCTATAAATGCACTTAAATCATTATATGAATATGAGAAAATCTATGATTTATATAATGGAAACTCATTAATAAAAGATGATCCAATTCTTTTAGGTGCTGCTTTAAATGCTCTGTCAGAAGAGGAAGATTATATTGACTTTGTTGAAGAAGATGTCGTTACATATTTTGATGTCCTACATGACGATCCAATGTATGTGGAAACTCTAAGAAATGTTTATGATTTAACTGGAAGTTCTAGAGTTCTTGAAATAATAAATCATTTTGAACATCACCATGGGCCACATGGACATCATTAATACAATGAAAAATACATTAAGAATAGGAGGTGTTAGTTATGGATTATAGTTTTAAAGATATTTATTCGAGAGCAAAGTCGGTAGTTGAAACAGATAGTTATGTAATTTATCAAACATTAAAATCAAAATTATATTTTAGTGGAAATTATTTATTAATGAAAAAAGAGCCTACTACTGTAGATGAGCTTGAATACTATATTTCTTCTTGTAGAAATTTCTTTAGAGATAAGGGTGTAAATTTTATTCATTTAGCAGCAATGGAAAATGTTACATTATCGAGAAAACTAAAGAGATATTTAAAAAAGGAAAGTTTTAGTGAAATCAATCTTAATTTATATTATTTAAACACTAGAAATTTTATAGAACAAGAGCCAAGTGATTTTGAAGTAGAATATCTACAAAAAATTGATTTAAATAGATATTTAAAATTTCAATATAAAATAGATATAGAAGCTAGTAATGAAGAGTGGGCTGAGCATAATCAGACTTTACTTTATGAAAATATTAGATCTGAAAGTATTAAACAGCTTGTAGCTAAAGATGGTGAAAAGATTGTAGGATCTGCTAATATTATTGTGAAAAATAATTTCTTTGAAATCGATAATCTATATATAGCACCAGAATATAGAAATCGTGGAATTGCTAAGCACATCATTAACTTTGCAATAAACAATGAAAGAAAAGAAAATGTTATTTTGGTAGTTGATGCCAATGATACTCCAAAATATATGTATGAAAATATGGGATTTTCAAAAATATCTGAGCAAGATTTTTATTTGAAGAGCAATCTGTAAAGTTATAGAAGGGTAATTCAAAAACTTTGGATTACTCTTTTAACAATTGAATTAACCTTTTAATAAGAACATGGATAGTACTGGGATGTTAGAGTAGATAATTTTAAATCAAAATGTAAATTTTATTTTTAAGAATATTTTCGTGAAATTATTGTTAAAACAGTTGTTATGTAGTAAACTAGTATAAGAATATTATAGATAAAGGATGTGAGTAAGGTAGTGAAGAGAACTTGGAAGCGAATTTTAAAGTTTATAATTGAATCAACAGCAGTGATTTTAATTATTTACGGTGTATTTTCAGCAGGTGCACATATTAAGGCTAAAAAAGACGCTATTAAACAGCAGGAAGTTGCTCAACAAGAAGCTCAGAATGAAGAAAATAAACAAAAAGAACCAGTGGTTGAGAATAAAAAGCTTAGTGAAATAGAATTGAATGAAGCTATGGAGAATCTAATAGAACAGTACAAAGGAAATAATGAAATAGGTATTGTATATAAAAACTTTTCTACAGGATATCGTTATGCTCAGGAGGATACGCATTACTTTACAGCAGCTAGTACGATAAAAGTAATATATGCGATGAAGATATATGATCGTATTAGGAATGGTGAAATATCTAAAGATGCTGATATAGTTTATAATGAAAAATTCCTAGAAGATGGTAATGGGCAAATAACTAATAGTCAAAAGAAAGATAGCTATAAATTAGAGTATGTACTACAAAATATGATTCAATATTCTGATAATACTGCTACAAATATGCTGATGGGTAATAGTGCAACAGCAGCTGATGTGGTAGTAAAATATTTAGCTGAACTTGGTGTGAAATTACCTCAAGAAGAAGCTCAAAATAATAAAATTACTCCAGCTATGATGGAGTTGGTTTGGACGAAGTTATATAAAGAACGCGATAAATATTCTGAACTAATGAAATACCTTGAGGATTCTAAAGAAGGAGAATGGATTAAGGATGGTATCCCAAATAAAAAAGTGGCAAGTAAGTATGGTGCGATAGATACAAACTATCATGATACAGCAATCGTTTTTGGTGATAAGGATTATATGTTATTAATATATACTAATAATCTAAGTAAATCGGGACAAAGTATAAAAAATATAGCTAAGAAAATTGATGAAATCACGAATAATAATATGTAAAAAAATATATAATGTGAAAATTATTTGTTAATATATGAAATGATGATAGCATAGCGGTTAAATAACTACTATGCTATTATTTTATTTTAAATATATGAAAGAGATGTATAAATTAAAGTGAAGTAATATGATTTTTCTGTAGTTTACCCTTATTTCTTTATTATTTTCAATTTTCATGCTATAATTAACAGGTTATATAAATAAGACAGTATATAAAATTGAATAAATTAAGGAGAAACAAATGACAACATTTGAAGAATTAGGGGTTAGTCAGGAAACTGTTCAATCACTAACCAATATGAATTTCATATCTCCAACTGGTATTCAAACAGAAACAATTCCATATGTATTATCTGGAGTTGACATATTAGCCCAAGCACAAACAGGATCGGGAAAAACAGGTGCTTTTGGAATACCGTTAGTAGATACAGTAAGGCGAAATGATCAATTACAATCATTAATTCTTGCCCCAACAAGAGAACTAGCTCAACAAGTAGGAGAACAACTTCGACTTATGTCAAGAGCAAAAGGATTAAAAGTTAGCATCGTATTTGGTGGAACAAGTATTGAAAGACAAATTCAAGATTTGAAAAAACGTCCACAAATTATAGTGGGAACACCAGGACGTGTAATCGATCACATTAATAGAAGAACGATAAAATTAGAAACATTAACACATTTAGTATTGGATGAAGCAGATGAAATGCTAAATATGGGATTCATCGAAGATGTTAGATTTATTTTATCAAAGATAACTTCAAGACATCAAACACTATTATTCTCAGCAACTATGCCGAAAACAATAATGGAACTCTCTAAAGAATTTATGAAAGACTATAAACTTATTAAAACGATGAGTGATGAAGATCTTAAACCGGATATTACAGAGTATGCTACAATTGCTAGAGAGAATGAAAAATTAGAAACTTTAGTTGGATTTTTAGATGTTCAAAATCCAAACTTAGCTATTGTGTTTGGAAGAACTAAACGTCGTGTTGATGAATTAGCGAGTGCTTTAATTGCCAAAGGATACTTAGCAGAAGGACTACACGGAGACATTACTCAATCTAAACGTTTAGAAATTTTACGTAAATTTAAAAATAACTCATTGCAAATTCTTGTTGCTACGGATGTAGCAGCGCGAGGTATTGATATTAGCGATGTTACCCATGTCTATAATTTTGATATTCCTCAAGATGTAGAAAGTTATACTCATAGAATTGGTAGAACAGGTAGAGCAGGTAAATCAGGAGTTGCAATAACATTCTTAAATCCAGTAGAAATGCCATACTTAAAAGACATTGAAAATTCTCGTGGAGAGAGAATGAAAATGTTACGTCCATATTCATTAGATGAAGTGAAAAAATCACGCCATAATAGATTGTTTGATGAAGTTGTTTTGGAAATGGATAATAATCATGTAGAGTTTAATAGTCTAGCAAATAAACTGCTAGCTGAAACTAATGCAGAGAAAGTTATCACTATATTATTAAGTAAATTAATAAATGATAAAAAAGAAGTTGATGTAGAATTATCATTTGAAAAACCTCTTCCGAGAAGACAAGATAAGGGAAGACGTTCAAATAGAGGAAATGACAGACGTCGTCGTTCTGATAATAGAGATAAGAAAAATCGTAATGAACGTCGTGGTACAGATAAAAAATTCTTTGATAAAAAAGGTCGTAGAATGCAGAATAAATAAACATAGAAAAGGTATTAGCATTATTGTTAATATCTTTTTATCTATAAAAAAAGTTGTATACATTTATTTAAATTTTACTGGAGTAATTTATTTGTTTAATGTATAATAATTAATGGATGGGATTTGACTAAAAAATTGAAGAAAAGATACTAAGGAGGGAACAAAGAATGAAGAGATTAGGTATTATATTAGCCGCGTTATGCATGATGGTATGCACGTTTTTATTATTTTTTGGAGATACAGCATATCAAAAATGGCAAGACTATAATTTTCAATCTGAGGTAAAAAAAGTAGTTGCAGATGGAGATAAATCTGAGTTGGCTAAAAACAGTAGTGTTAAAGCTGGATGGTTAGGAGATAAATATGTTAAAGTTTATACACCAAACTTAAACACAGAACAAGCTAATGAAATTAAGGAACGTTTAAATGATGCTACCAAAGGATTAGTAGAAGAGAATTTAAACTTCGATAAGGATATTAAAGAAATAGTATTTTATGGAGTAGAAGAAAAAGAATCTAATTTTGCTAACGTGAATGAAGTAAATGTAAAGAAAATCTCACATAAAGTAGAATCAAGAAAAGTTGAGTCTGCTAGTGAATCAATAGTTTCAAGTATTTATTTAGATAAGAGTAGTAAGGAATTTACATTATCTAGTTTATTTAGTTCACCAGATATTGCAAAACAGAAATTCTTATCTAAAATAAAACAACAACTAGCTGTAAAGGGGTTATCTGAAGAAGTTATTAATCAAAATATTACAAATCTTCGAGATCAAGATATGGCTACATGGAAATTTAACTATAATAACTCTAAGTTCAATATTAATATAGAGTCAAATAAAGAAGATATTAATTCAGTAGAAATACCGGTTAATGATTTATTCAAATATATTAATGAAACATATCTTAAGGGTGAGGATCTAGAAAAATATAATGAGTATATTAAAAAGAGAAGTAGAAAAGCTGTAGCTTTAACATTTGATGATGGTCCAAATCCTAATACTACACCAGTTGCTTTAGAATTGTTGAAAAAATATAATGCAAAAGCTACATTCTTCATGGTAGGGCATGCTGTCGCTGGAAATGAAAATATTATTAAGCAAGTTGTTGCAGAAGGTCATCAAATTGGAAACCACTCATGGAGTCATCCATTATTAACTAAGATTAGTTTAGAAGAAGCTAAAAGTCAGATAAATGATACTACTGAAGCTTTGAAAAAGGCAAGTGGTCAAGATGTACATATAATGAGACCACCGTACGGTGGAATTAATTCTGCTATTCAAGAAGCTGTTGATCAATCATTTATATTATGGGATATAGACACACTTGATTGGAAGAATCGTAATACTGCTTCAATAATGAAGGAAGTTCAAAAAACTCAACCAGGATCAATAATATTAATGCATGACATACATCAAACATCAATTGATGCATTACCTACAGTACTTCAATACTTAACAGACCAAGGATTTGAATTGGTAACAGTTGAAGAACTTATGGGAGATCAATTAGAATTGCATCAAAAATATACAAATAGAGAATAAGATAAAAGAAAGTTCAATGAATAAGTTCGTTGAGCTTTCTTTTTTTTATGAAAGTACTTTAGAACTAGATTATTTATTTTTCGGCTGTTATGATGTAGAATAGAATTAAGAGAAGAAAATTAGTGAATTTTGCGAGGTTTATTTATGAGAGTTGAAATAGTTTCTGTTGGAACAGAATTATTATTAGGTGATATTGTAAATACTAATACAGCATATTTATCAAAAGAATTGGCAGCACTTGGATTAGGGGTCTATAGACAAACTACAGTAGGGGATAATCGAGAAAGGTTACTTAAAACTTTAGATATTGCATTTTCAGAAAATGATACGGTTATAATTACTGGTGGCTTGGGACCTACTGATGACGATATAACTAAAGAATGTGCAGCAGAATTTTTTGGAAGGGATTTTTATTTTCATGAATATTCATGGGTGAAAATTCTTGAGAGATTGACAAGAACTGGTAGAAATGTAATTACAGAGAATAATAAAAAACAAGCTATGATTCCTGAGGGTGCTATAGTATTAGAAAACTTTTGTGGCACAGCTCCAGGAATAATAATTGAAGAAAATAATAAACGTATTATCTTAATGCCTGGTCCTCCAAGAGAAATGCGAGATATGTTTGGGAAAAGTGTTAAACCTTATTTAGAAAAATACAGCAAGAAACAATTCATTTCAAAATATGTGAGATTCTATGGTATTGGTGAATCACTTTTAGAAACAAAAATCAAAGATATAATGGATAGACAGACCAATCCTACTTTAGCATTATATGCGAAAACGGGAGAGGTGCTATTAAGAATTACTGCGAGTGCTAAAGATAAAAATGAATGTGAGGAGATGATAAATCGTCAACTGGAAGAAATAGAAAGTAGAGAAGGTGTAGGGGAATATATTTATTTAGTTGGAGATGAAGATGTCTCTAGTTCACAAACTGAATTGAATAGTGCGGTAGCTAATCTTCTTATTAAAAATAATTACACAATTTCTATAGCGGAATCACTTACTGGAGGAAAGATAACAGAAATGTTAGTAGAAAAAAGTGGAATTTCAAATTCATTACTAGAAGGAGTTGTATGTTATTCAAATAAATCTAAGATTACCACATTAGGAGTAAAAGAAGAAACTTTAGAAAAATTTGGTGCAGTTAGTGAAGAGGTTTCTCGAGAGATGGCCCTAGGAGTAGCGAAGAGACTAAATAGTGATTTTGCTATTGCTACAACTGGAATAGCCGGACCAAATAGTGATGAAAGTGGAAAGCCAGTTGGATTAGTTTATATAGCTGTATATGCTCAAGGAGATGTTTCTGTAAAAGAGTGTTCATTCGTTGGAGATAGGGAGTTAATCCGCTTTAGAGCAAGCATAGAAGCACTTGATGAGGTAAGAAAAAATATTTTGAAAAAACTATAGTTTTTGCTTGAAAAAAGTTAAACTATTATGTATAATTATGATAATAAAAAAAGATATTTAAGGAGATTTTTATGTATACAATGAACTTATCTAGTTTGGAGTCACCGGATCCCAGGTACGGGCAAGATGATGAATATTCCCAGGACTTCAATACTGAAATAGACTATGAAGATGAAATTTTATCAGATTACGCTGATGAAAGTTATAATGAAGTAGAGTTCTCTACTCCAGAGGAGGAGTTTTTAGATTACTCTAATGAAATGTTCCTATATAAGGAGTATTCGTACGATTTTGCGGATGATTACGAATATGATGAAGTTAGTATATCTAATGATCAAATAATGTTAGAAAATATAAGTGAAGCTTAAAATAACATTAATAAACCATAGACCTATAAGTGATCCACTTATAGGTCAATTTTATGGTATTTAAACCTATATAGCAATGAAAAGTATTTTAAAGTTATGTGGTAATATTTAGTTTTATTTTAACGATATTCTATATAATTATTATTATAGAATATGCTATAATAGAAATAATAAGAAAGGAGGAGAAATGTTGAAATATTGTAGATTTATAAGTTCTGGACTGCTGTGTTTTAGCTTAATTACAGTTACAAGTTCAGAGACAAAAGCAGATTATTTTACAGATTATAATACAACTGTAATGGATACAGTACTAAGGGATAATATCTTTAATTTTGATTTATTCTCTAGAAGTAGAAGTTACTCTCTTCCTGTTATAAAAAATAATCTAATTCAGAGTAATATGGAAGAATTGGAGTATAGTGCAGAATTATTAAGTTATAAAAAGAATTCTTATAATTATCTAATTTTCTACTCCCTTGATAGCAATAATATTCCGAATGAATTGTTCAGAGTACAGATAAAAAAAAGTGGAACTGGAAAAATAGTTGATAAAAGACTATTAAAACTTTTTGTTCCAAATAGTAGAATAATAATGAATGTTATGAGCTTTGACAAGGATAGTAAAGGTAATATAGAGAATCTTGAGTATTCTAAATCAAGTCAGATATATTTTACTAAAAAAAGTATCAATCTAGTAGTAAAAGAAGGTAAAAAAGAGGTAGTAAATAGAACGATTGAATTAAGAAATTCTCTTAAGGATGATAAGGTCTCGGTTTTACCATATGAAGTAGAACAGTATTATCGACCTGATAAATACTATAGTTATACAAAAGCTAAAATATTTGTAGATGGTAAGGAAATAAATTTAGAGAATATAGAAGTTCCATATTTATCGAAAAAAATAGAAGTACAATTATCACAGGATAAAGAATATTGGAATAATGTAAAGCTTGAATATCCTTCGGAATTTAAGAAGAATAATAAAGAGTTTTTAATCAAGCAAGGAGTATCGTTTGGTAACTTCATTAAAGAAAATGAAATTAAAGATATAACTAGTAATGATTCAAGTTATGATTTTTCTGGTTATTACTTAGATGATAAGGAAGTTTTAAATTCTCAAGTATTAGGAAATAATATAAAAATTGAAGCAAAATATAATACAAAAATATTATTGGATAACGGCATTACTAAGAAAGAAGTGACGTTGCTAACTGGTCAAAAACTAAGTGAAATAGATACTAAGTTCTTTGATAGAGAAAAATATCATGTTGATAGCTATACTATTTTAGATGCAAAAGATAATTCTAAAATTAATGAAATTAAGGATTTATCTGAAGTTAGTATCGACAATAGTATTATAGTAAAAGCAAATTATAAAGAAAATGTTAATACTATTAAAATTCGACAAGATGATTATAATAAACGATTTGGTAAGGTTGATGATAGTATAAAAGATAAAGATATAGAGTGGCCTGAAACTAAAAAAATTGGGGATTTACTAGCAGAACTTCGTAAAAAAATTAAACCAAATTCTGGATATGAAGTACTATTCAGATCTAATAAGAAAGTAATCAGCGATGATGATTATATTACAGCAGAGACAGTTTTAGAGATTTACTTTAAAAAAGTGGATAGTGAGTGGGTTACTGTTAAGTTTGTAGGACGAGGTATTGATAAATTCTTATCTGATGGTCAAGAGGTACTAGTAGGGTCTAGAATAGATAGTATGATTAATTTACCAACGGCTACTGGAGTTACAGAGCAAGAGTTCTTAGGTTGGCAGGCAAATAGCGATTATTTAATGGCTGGTGAAAACTCAGAAAATATCAGAGTTTCTAAAAACAAGCTATTGCAAACGAATGAATTAGGTGCTGTAGTTACAGAAAAAGGGAAAGATATTGAATTTACTGCAGTATATAGAAAGTTATTTAATGTAGAATTTGAAAAAACTTTTGAAGGAAATGTTAATCTTTCTAAAGGAACATCTAATGTTTTAAGAGTTGATGAATTTAATAATATTGGAGATGCTACAAAAAATAATAAAATAATAGTAGATCCTAAATCAGGTTACTCATTATCTCATTTTATTGCAAACAAAACAGTAAAAGTAAATATGGGTAAAGGAACAAAAGAGATTTTTGCAGGTCAAAAAATTGGAGAAAATGATCTTTATAATATCGTTCCTACATCAGATTTAAGAATCACTCCGGTGTTTAAATTAAGTGTAATTCCGTCAACACTAGAAGAAATGATAGAAAATAATAAGATAAAAACCGTTGATGATGCATTAGATCTAAAATTTGAATCAACTGAAAATATTAAAAAAATATTAGGACCACTTTATTATTTAAGGTAGTGAAAAAAGGGAATGCCCGAAAAGTCCTAAATTAAAAAAATTGTATATTGCAACTCATAGATGCAGTGGTTTATTGATATCTAAAAGCTTTTTAGATATCTAATAAACTTTGAAGGGGAGACTCAATAAAATCTTGTTTCTTTAGAAATCACGATTTTTGAGTCACTCCCTTTTTTATAATTATATTAGATTTTCTCTAAAAATTGTTCTACTTCTTTTTGTGTTTTAGCAAGTCTTGAAACAAAACGACTAACTTCAACATTGTTTTTATAACCTACAAAAGAAGGGATACCAAAAATATCAAGAGCTTGAGATATTTCGGGGTAGTCATCACGGTTAACGTAGATGAATTTTATTTCTGGAAACTTATTCATCGTTTCTTCTAAATAACGATCAAGCATGATGCAATCAGGACACCAGCTTGCTGAAAATACGAAAACAATTTTTTCATTTTCTTCTTTTAATACTTTAAATTGTTCTATAGAGTTTAATTTTTCTATATAGTTAAACATATTATCACCTCATTTATTGTTAAAATTATATCATAAATAAAAATTCTTGGCATTAACAATGCTTGAGTGAAAACTATTCATATTTATTTTCAATTTTCGATTACAAATGTAAGCATATATGTTGAATTTAATTATTAAATGTTGCATAATATGAAATATAGAGATTAGTTTTAGTTCATAGAAAACCTAAGTAAAATACTAATCTTTAGCTTATAAAAGCTATAAAATATTATAGAGGTGAAAACATGGCAAAACATTATGATTATATTGCAATTGGTGGAGGAAGCGGTGGAATAGCTTCAATTAACCGAGCTGCAATGTACGGTGTAAAAGGATTGTTAATTGAAGGAAATGAACTAGGAGGAACATGTGTAAACGTTGGATGTGTTCCTAAAAAAGTTATGTGGCATGCGTCACAAATATCTGAAAGTTTAAAACTATACGCAAATGATTATGGATTTAATTTTGGAGATGTAGAATTTGATTTCTCAAAATTAGTAGGTAATCGTTCTGCATATATTGATAGAATTCATGGTTCTTATGAACGTGGATTAAACACTAATAAAGTAGATCTAGTAAGAGGATATGCTAAATTTGTAAATAAAAATACAGTTGAAGTTAATGGTGAACAATATACAGCTGATCACATTTTAATAGCGACTGGTGGACAACCAACTATCCCTAATGTTGAAGGTGCCGAGTTTGGTGTTACTTCTAATGAAGTATTTGCGCTTAAACAATTACCAAAACGTATCGCTGTAGTTGGTGCAGGATATATCGCAGTTGAACTTGCAGGAGTATTCAATGGATTAGGTGTTGATACTCACTTATTTGTACGTCGTGATCGTCCGCTAAGAACTTTTGATAAAGATATAGTAGATACTTTAGTAAAAGTTATTAATGAAGAAGGACCAACTCTTCACACAAATGCTGTTCCTAAAAAAGTTGTAAAAAATGCTGATGACAGTGTTACTTTAGTACTTGAAGATGGACGTGAAACTACAGTTGATCTTTTAATCTGGGCAATCGGTAGAAAACCATTATCTGAAAATCTTAATTTAGAAGCTGCAGGTGTGGAAGTAGATGAACGTGGATTTATTCCAACAGACAAATACCAAAACACTAATGTAGAAGGAATTTATGCAGTAGGTGATGTAACAGGACGCTTAGCGTTAACTCCGGTTGCAGTTGCGGCAGGACGTAGATTATCAGAAAGATTATTTAATAATAAACCTGAAGAGCACTTAGATTATACTAATGTTGCTACCGTAGTATTCTCACACCCAGCGATTGGTTCTATTGGATATACAGAAGAGCAAGCTATTAAAGAATTTGGTGAAGAAAACATCAAAGTTTATAAATCTTCATTTACTCCAATGTATTCAGCAATAACTAGTCACAGACAACCATGTTTTATGAAACTTATTACTCTTGGAGAAGACGAGAAAGTTATTGGATTACACGGAATTGGATATGGTGTAGATGAAATGATTCAAGGTTTTGCTGTTGCTATTAAAATGGGAGCAACAAAACGTGATTTCGATAACACAGTAGCGATTCACCCAACTGGTTCTGAAGAATTCGTAACAATGAGATAATTTTATAAAAAAATGATTGACCTAGGTCAATCATTTTTTTCTTGACATTCTATTTTTATAGGAGTATTCTGAACTTAGGAGGGGATAATAATGAAAAAAATTTTAAAAACAATAATTATTGGAATATTAACTGTGTCGATTGCAACAGGTTGTGTGAGATTCAGTAAAGAGGATAAAGAAACTAATGCCCCAAAAGAATCTTCTTATAAAGTCTTTAGTGAATGGATTGGGAAGAAAGGGATAGATAGTATTAAAATTAACACATCGAAAAATAATGTCAAAATTTATTATCATGATAATGAGACGGTTTTAATACAAGGAAGATACAAAGGGAATTATAAGTATTTTATAGAAAATAATTTGTTAAATATTACTGCTTTCGCAGAGGAATTAGGTGATAATAGCCTTAATGTATATCTTCCTAATAAAGTATATAAAAATATAAGTCTGGAAAACAGAGATGCAACTTCTAAAATATTTGTAAATGTAGAAAATTTAATCATTAGTAGTAATGATGAGGTTGTAGTTGATGAAGCTGAGATAGGTAATCTTAAAATCGCTACTGATAATAAAAAGGTACAGATTACAAAGGATACTATAAATAAAGCGATTATTGAAACTAAAAATAATACAAAAATTATAGTAGACCAAACTAAAGTGAATTCTATGAATATGGTAACGGATTCTGGTGATATATTTGCTAAGATAATAGGTAATAAAGAAGATTATCAAATTAATTACAGCAAGAATACAACAGCTGCTAAGGAAAGACAAATAACAGCAATTTCAAATAAAGGAAAAGTTGAAATTAGTTTTATTTAGAATAGTAAAATAGTAAAAAAAGAGATGGATTTTAATAAGTCCATCTCTTTTTTTTAAAATTTCCCATTTTTTATGAAATTTTCTATTTTTCTTCTATCTGTATCGCTCATTCGAATATGTCTATTTTTTAATTCTCTTGAATTATGTTTTCTGGTTATTTTAGAGACATTTTGTTTTCTATCTTTTAACTCTTTTATAAACATGTGACAATCTCTTAGAATAGCTCCGTACCCAAGAGTAGTATCACGCTCATCGTTATCATCACTCACAACTATAATATCCACAAAGTGATCGATTCTTAATTCTCGGGTTTTTCTTTCTATCCATTGATCAGCACGTTCCCCAGTTTTTGTATAAACTATACTGATAGGTGGCTCTTCTTTTATATATTCTTTTGCACGAGTTAGATAGGCATCAAATACACAGTAGACGATGTAATTATTTCCTCCTGCATATTCACGTAACATGTCGATTAGAATATCACGTTCAGTAGGGAAGGTAGAGCTTTTTATTAAGTTATATTCCTTCATACGAAAAAGTAGATTATAACCATCAATAAATAAATATTGTTTTTTCATAAAAAAGCCTCCTTTGTAAGTTTAATTAATTACTTTCCTCATATCAACATGCTCAATACCCGCATCTAAATATATTTTATTATTAACTCGGTTGTAACCTAATGATTCATAGAATTTTTCGGCTTGAATTTGAGCACTCAATTCTATAATTACTTCTCTTTTTAAAATGTTTTTTGCAATAGTTTCGCAGCCAACGATAAGCTTACGACCGATACCTTTTCCACGATATTCTTTATCAATAACAACGCGTCCGATGTGAATAACATCTTTATCCATATCGATAAGACGTGCGACTCCAATAAGATTATCGTCATGAAAATATCCAATATGAACTGTATTATCACTATAATCTTTGTCATCTAATTCTAGTTCAATAGGAACATTTTGTTCTTTAACAAATACTTCAATACGCAGAGCAAAACCAAGTTCTAATTCTTCTTTATTCTTTAAAATTTTAATCATTAGACTTAATTCTTTCGTACATTATTATACCAGCTGCTACAGAAGCGTTTAAGCTTTGGATTTTCCCTAACATTGGTAGGTGATATAAGAAATCACATTCGTTAGTAACAACTTTACTCATACCTTCACCTTCGTTACCGATTACGATAGCTAAAGGTACATCTTTTGCAATTTTTGTATAATCTTCAGAACGTTCTGCTAGTGTAGTTCCAGCAATCCAGAACCCTTTTTCTTTTAGTTTTTTAATAGCATCAGTTAGGTTTGATACGCGAATAACGGGCATATGTTCAATCGCTCCTGCAGATGCTTTAACTGCAGTTTGGCTAACCACAGCAGCACGACGTTTAGGGATTATTATAGCTTTAACACCACTAGCCTCAGCAGTTCTAATTATCGCTCCAAGATTATGTGGATCTTCAATATGATCTAAAATTAGTAGGGTAGTATCCTTATTAATTTCTAGGTTATTTACTACTTCATCAAGTTCAAAGTAAGAGTATGGTGCAACATAAGCGATAACCCCTTGGTGACGTTCAGTAGTAGAATTATCTAGTTTACGTTTTGGAACTTCTTGACAAATGATTTTTTTCTCATTAGCAATAGCAAAAATAGATTTTAATCTTCCTTTTTCAATACCTTCTTGGAACAAAATTTTATTAATTTCGCGTCCTGATTTAATAGCTTCAAGTATAGCGTTACGACCAGCAATTACTTCTTTATCTAAATCCACCTCAGGAGTTTGGACTTGAGGTTTTTGTTCTTTGTTTTTTAGTCTTAATTCTTTATAGTGTTTATTGTTTTTCTTCATATAGTCTAATTATGTAGTTAAACATTTCCTCCAATCTTTCAAAGTTTTTTTCTAAATATAAATAACCGAATACTGCTTCTAAACCTGTAGCAAGTTTATATTCCATAATACTTGCGTTCTTTGCTTTAGAGTTG
Source organism: Gemella haemolysans ATCC 10379 (assembly GCF_000173915.1). Classification (NCBI taxonomy): domain Bacteria; kingdom Bacillati; phylum Bacillota; class Bacilli; order Caryophanales; family Gemellaceae; genus Gemella; species Gemella haemolysans. Next base: position 57,113 of record NZ_ACDZ02000006.1, read on the forward strand.
TTTTTTTGATTTTTTGCACGGTTATAAATTTTTTCTTCTTGTTCTGTTAATATACTATTATTTAGTATGTTTTCCATAAAACTTGCTTGTGCTCTTGCTGATACGATTGTAGATACTGTTTTATGAAGATCATTTATTTTTCCTAAGTGATTTTTCATAACGTATTCTCTACTCATAATATCATAGATGCTGTCTCCGATATAGGCAAGGGTTAGTGCTTGCATTTGATTAGGGTTAGCGAAGTTTTTTTCAGTAAATTTAAAAATTATATTTTTTTCCATCGTACACCTTGTTTAGTATCTTCTAAGATAATTCCTTGTTCTTTTAAGTCATCACGTATTTTATCAGCTAAGGCGAAATCACGATTTTTACGAGCTTCTTCACGTTCAGATATTAAACTTTCGATGTGTTCACTATCAAGTGTATTATCTTCTTTTACGCTTATTCCAAGAATAGAACTATAAGTTTCAAATGCAGCGTTGATTAGCTCTAGAGTTTCTTTGTTTACAGCTTCTTTTGCTGTGTATGAATTAGATATTCTCACAATTTCATACCATGAAGAAAGTGCATTTGCTGTGTTGAAATCATCTTGCATATATTCTTCAAATTTGTTTAACTCTTCTGTAACTAATGCTACAACATCTGTATCTAGTTTTTCATCAGACATATCATTATTTAATCTGAATTGTAAGTTTTGATAAGAAGTTTTAATTTTTTCAAAGTTTGTTTTTGCAAGTTCAATATTTTCTAATGTATAGTTAATTGGAGTTCTGTAGTGAACTGTTAGCATGAATAAGCGCAGCACCATTGGATCTATTTCTGCAATAATATCTTTTACTAAGCGAAAATTACCTAAACTTTTACTCATTTTAACATTATCAATATTAATAAATGCATTATGCATCCAATAGTTGCTGAACGGTACATGATTGTGACATTCAGATTGTGCTATTTCATTCTCATGGTGAGGGAATGTTAAGTCTTGTCCACCAGCGTGGATGTCGATTGTATCACCTAGAGTTTCTTTTGCCATTACAGAACATTCAATATGCCAACCAGGGCGACCTTCTCCAAATGGACTATCCCATTTAACTTCTCCAGGTTTAGCTTTTTTCCATAATGCGAAATCTAGAGGATCTTCTTTATGTTCACCAACTTCAATACGAGCACCACTAATTAGATCATCGATAGATTGTTTACTTAATTTTCCGTAGTCTTCTTTTTTACGTGTTCTGAAATAAACATCACCCTTAGCTTCGTATGCAAATCCTTCTTCAACAAGTTTTGCAATGAAGTTAATTATTTCTTGCATGTATTCAGTAACTCTAGGGTTTTTAGTTGCTCTCTTACATCCAAGTGCATCATAGTCTTTAAAGAAAGCTGTGATGTATTTTTCAGTTAGTTCACTTGTAGAAATTCCTTCTTCATTACTAGCCTTAATAATTTTATCATCAACGTCTGTAAAGTTAGAGATGAAATCTACTTCATATCCACTGTGTTCTAAATATTTGCGAACTACGTCAAAAACTATTATCGGACGTGCATTTCCAATATGTATATAGTTATATACAGTAGGTCCACAAACGTACATTCTTACTTTGTTTTCTTCAATTGTTTTTAAAATTTCTTTTTGTTTTGTCAATGTATTATAGAGTTTAATCATAAATAGCTCCTTTTAAAAGGGAGATTCATAAATTAAAAATTAATTATCTTATAAATTAACTAATGAATGATTCCCAAATTTCTTCTATATCATAATAACTAAAAAAGTCTATTATTTAAATTTTAACACAAAATGCCTATAAAATGAATTATTTCTTGATGTTTTATAAAAGATAATCAATTTTTATTTGTTTTAAATTTATATTTGTATTAAAATATATACAGGATAAAAATAAAGGATAAGGAAATCATGAAATTATCAGATACGATATATAAGACTGAGCAACATAAACAATCAAAAAATGTCTTTCTAATAATTATTGGAACGATATTATTCTCTATTTATGCTGGATTACTAATACCTGTAAATAATATAGGGGCAGGTGGGGCATTAGGATTAAGTTTGGTAATAAATAAACTTACAGGGATAAAAATAGGTACTGTACAATTTATTTTAAATGTTCCATTGTTTTATATAGGATATAGGTATATAAGCCGTAAGTTTGTAATTCTTACGGGAATTGTGATAAGTATATCATCTTTTTTAATAAATAATTTACCAAAAGTTATAACACCAGTAGATTTAGGAGATTCTCTTGTTGCAGCAATTTTTTGTGGGATTATTTCAGGTCTTGCGATGTGTTGTCTATTAGTTGCGGGTGCTTCTACTGGGGGAACTGATATTACAGGTAAATTTATTTCTAAAAAAATGGATTTTAATTTACCAACTGTATTTCTTATACAGGATATTACAGTTTATATAATAGTATGGATATTTTTTGATATAAAATATGTAATGTATGCTTTGGTTATGAGTTTTGTACGTAATCAGACGATGAAAGGTGTTCAGAAATTCTTCTCAGCTTATATTCAATGTACAATTATTTGTAGTAATCCTGAAAGAATGGTTGAAGTTATAAATAATACTTTACATAGAGGATCAACAATTATGGACGTAGAAGGTGGATATTCACACGAGAAAAAACGAATGATTATTGTAGTTATTCAGCAGAATGAAATGCATCAATTACGTAAGTTAGTAGCGAAAAATTGTCCTGAAGCATTTATTACTGTAAGTGCGGTAAATACGATAGTAGGGAACTTTAAAGAACATTCTTATAGACTATAAAATTTATATAAAATCGGCTTAGAATTATTATTTTAAGTCGATTTTTTAATTTGTATTTGAGTGTTATTATACTTGATATGCAGAATACTTAGAAAGGGAAAAAAGTTGCTAATTGACCATTTTTGATATATAATATCTAGTGAAAAGAAAATTAGGAGGTAAGAAAATGAATTTAATTCCTACAGTAATAGAGCAAACTTCTCAAGGGGAAAGAGCATACGATATTTATTCAAGATTATTAAAAGACAGAATCATCATTCTTGGTTCAGATGTAAATGATCAAGTAGCAAATTCAATAACTAGTCAACTTTTATTTTTAGAAGCACAAGATAGTGAAAAAGATATTTATTTCTATATTAATTCACCAGGTGGAAGTGTAACAGCTGGTTTTGCAATTTATGATACAATGCAACACATTAAATGTGATGTTGTTACTATTTGTATGGGTATGGCAGCTAGTATGGGTGCATTTTTACTTGCAGCTGGGACTATCGGTAAACGATACGCTCTTCCAAATGCAGAAGTAATGATTCACCAACCATTAGGTGGTGCACAAGGTCAAGCAACAGAAATAGAAATAGCAGCTAGACATATTCTAAGAACAAGAGAAAAATTAAACAAAATCTTAGCAGATAGAACTGGTCAAACTATTAAAACTATTGAACGTGATACAGAACGTGATAATTATCTAACAGCAGAAGAAGCGTGTGAGTATGGATTAGTAGATAAAGTAATGTATCCAGAAAATAACAAACCACAGAAAAAAGAAAAACCAAAAAAAGCTACTAAAAAAGCTGCTAAAAAGTCAGAATAAATAAGAAAAAGGAATTGAGCTAAAAACTCAATTCCTTTTTTATTATATTTTCCAAACTTTACCAATAGCATTTCTAATTTCGTAATTATCCATAAAGTACTCAATATTCCCATTGAAGTTACGTTTAAACTGAAGAACACCGTAATCAGTAGCATCTTCAGAATGGAAATCTTTTGAAGTACCAAAGAAGTTGAAATATTTGAAGTTATTGTTAATTGCGTATTTCATCATATGGAATAAGATAGCATATGGTCCTTCATAACGGTGGAATTTTCTCATTGCACCACTTGTGAAGTAAATTAAATCTTGACCAGATTCTATAAAAGTAGCACATGAAAGGTTAATAACATTCCCATTTTCAGCTTTAAGTTCTTTTATTTTATCAATTTTTTTATACCATATTGCAATGTTTTCATCAAATTCTTTTAGACGGTTAGTTGCTTTTTTAGCATTCACTTTTCCTTGTTCTAATTTTTCTTTTAAATCGTCTCGCTCTTTTTCAAGATTTGCAATTGTGTTAGTTGTAGTTTCAACGAATTGATCACAATCAATATATGAAACAAGGTAGTGAGCTTTATCTCCTATATTATTTTTTAATGATTTGAAATAAGTATTATCTCGGATTTCAAAATCAATTCTATCTTCAGTATCACGATTTATTTTATCGAAGATTTTAGCATCTTCTTCATTGAATATGTCTATTTCGCGAACCTGAACCCCTTCCTTCATCGTTCTGTTAATAGTATAACGAGCGATTTGTGAAATATTTTTTAACAAATTACTTTCATTAATATTTTCGTCTAGTGGTTTAGAGAAAACACAACGAGAAGCTAGTGTAGGATTAGTAAATAAATCTTCATTCATAGCATGATAATTTAAGTCATTTAAAATTCTATTTGTTCTAACTGCATCTTCGTTTTCTTCTACAAATTCAACATCATTATAGATTTTTTCATTTACAAATGGATTTACACGTACAGATAATACTCTTAGATTTTTTGCATAGTGTTTTTTTAATTGATCAAAGTAAAAACTAACTAATTCAGAATTTGAGTAGTCCATAATTGGTCCGTATTGAGCAGTTACTTTGTAAAAGTATTTTTTATATTGGAAATAAATGAAAATACCGTATGCTAGTATTTTATTATTTTCTTTTACGGCTAAAATTTCAGTTTTTAAGTTGTTATTATTGGCCATAATATTATATTCTGCTGATTGCGAGAAATAATATCTGTGGTTATTTTCTTTTTGAAATTGTTGAAGTTCTTCACTACTAATTTCAGTAAATATCATTTTGAAATCTCCTTTTTAGTTTGTTACTATTCAAAATTACTTATAAAATTATATAACAAAAATTAAAAAAAAAAGTAATATACTAATTTATAACGATATAATTAAGTAAAGTAACTATATGGTGTTAGATGTTTAGAAGAGAATATACATTAAAAATTAACTTCATAAGATTCGTTATAATGCTTTCCTTTCTCGTAATGCAGCATTGGAGAGGGAAGATTAAAGGAGAAGTGTACTGTTTAGATTTAATATAAAGAAATAATATTAAATTATATTGCTAAAAAATAAAAAATGTCCAGATTACTATCTGAACAATTTTTCTATATTTTTTTGATTTTTATATTACTTACCATTAGATAAGAGCATAACACTAATAGTATTAGTATTGCAATACTTGGTAATTTTATCGGAGCAAGTACTGCAAGGACTGTTCCGCATGTTGTAATAGGAACACCTTGATAATATCCATTTTTCATTTTTGTTACATTAAATCTTGCTAAACGATAAGCCCCACAGCATACGTAAATTCCACAAAGAATAGCGACAATTACCATTAATAGAGTTGATGGCTTATCATTTGTAATAAAGATTTCAAAAACAAGCATAGCAGGTGCTACTCCAAAACTTACTACGTCACATAATGAATCTAAGTCGTGACCAATTTCAGAAACAACACCAAGTTTTCTTGCAACGATACCATCGTATCTGTCTGCAAGCATGGCTAAGATAATAAAGACAGTACCCCAGATAAAATATCCATGTGATGTAGTCAGAATTGACATAAACCCACAAAAAATATTGCAAAGGGTAAGATAATTTGGTATGAAGTTTTTATTCATTTTAAAAGTAAACCTCCAATATTGATATTATAATTATAGTACAAATTTGTAATAATGTCTAAGAAAATATGAAATTTATAATTATTAAGAGTTGAAAAATATTATTTACTCTGGTTGTTTATGACTTTAAAACCTGTTATAATTAGGATAAAATTGCTTTTGGAGGTGCACTATGGAAAAGAAGTACAAAAATTTAAATTTAACAAAAATTTTAAAAGAATTATTTATTATCTCTTTAGGGTGTGCTATTTATTCTTTTGCTATTATGCATTTTAATGTTCCAAATAAGTTGGCAGAAGGTGGAGGGACAGGTATATCACTGTTATTATTATATTCAATAGGTCTTCCAGTTTCTGTTGGGACAATACTGGTAAATATTCCTTTGTTAATTATAGGATATAAAATGTTAGATAAAAAGACAATGTATTATACAGTGTATGGTATAATCATGTTGACTTTTTGGATAGGGATTTTTGAGAAGTATAATATAGAAATAGAGATCGGTGGGGACAGACTATTGGCTGCTGTATTTGGAGGATTATTAGCGGGACTAGGCCTTGGAATAGTCTTTCTTGCAGGAGGAACCACAGGCGGGGTAGATATAGTCGCAAAAATTGTACAGCTTTATACAGGTAGTTCAATTGGAAGAATTATTCAGATTCTTGATGGTGTAATCATAGCGTTAACTTTCGTAGTAGTTAAAAGTTTTCCGGCGATATTATATACACTTATTTATATTTTTATCTGTACTAAAGTTATAGATTATGTCGTTGAAGGTGGTGTTCCTGGAAAAGGAGTAATGATAGTCTCGTCTGAGATAGAAGCCATTACTAAGAAAATCCAAGAAGATATGAATCGTGGATTAACTTATATAAAAGGACAAGGAAGCTATTCTAAGAAAGATATGAATATAGGTTATTGTGTAGTTTCAAGAAATGAAATAGGAAAACTAAAGTCTTTAGTTTATAAGATTGACCCTCGGGCGTTCGTAACAATAACTGAAGTTCATGATATTATAGGAGAAGGATTTAGTTATGATCAGCCGAAAAAAACAAGTTTAAGTTTTAAAAAGAATCAATAGTAAAGAATCTGAGAGTGATCAACTCGGAAATCGTGATTTTGTTGAGTCACTTTCTACAGTGGTTTATGAGTTATAATATACACTTTTTTAAAATTTAGAACTTTTATGTCAATCTCAGATTTATATTCTAAGGAGAAAAATATAAATTATATGTTAAGGAATTATTATTTTAGATTAATAAGTGCAGTATTATTAATATCAATTTGTTGTTCGTTATTTGGTCAAACATTATTGAAATTAATAGAATTAACTAGTAGTTATTATAAGTACCTATTGATTTTAACACCATTGATATTAGTTTTTACTAAGTTTAGTAATAGATACTTACACACCAGTGCGATAGGTATGAAGTATTTTATTGAAGCAGCAACTGATAAAAAAGAGAAAGTTACGTGGGAATTCCCCTTTCTTTTGACTTTGAATACTTTATTGGCTCACAGCTTCGGTGTTAGTGTAGGGCGTGAAGGTGTTGCTGTGCAATTGGGTGGAGCTATTGGTGGTAATATTGCTCCGGATGATTTCAGTACAGAGAAAAAACAATTTTTTGTGAAATTAGGCATGATTTGTGGGTTTGCTGGATTATTTCAAACTCCGTTAGCGGCTGTAGTATTCATTTTAGAGGTTGTCAGCGACAAATTTAACTTTACAATAAATAAAATTTTTGAGTATGTAACATACATTGCTGCAGCGTATATAAGTGCGTATATATCACATAAACTTGGTTTGGAAAAGTTCTTTGTTGCTATAGATGTAAGTGAAATTAATATAAATTTAGAGTTCATTTCTAAATTATTCTTAGTTGGGGTTGTTTTTGTTTTTGTAGGAATCTTATTTGTTCTACTTCAAAGAAAAACAAAAGGATTAGTAGCTTTGAATACAAATATCATTTGGATTCTTCTGGTTGTTTTTATTTTAGTTAATATTGTTTTCGATTACAGATATGCTTCATTAGGTACAAATTTAATTGATTTTTCTTTTACAGATTTTGAACAGATTCAGGTTTATGATTTTATGTTGAAAATTATATTAACAGCTATTTGTACAGGGATAGGCTTTAGTGGAGGGGAGGTTACTCCGCTGTTTGCGATTGGAGCAACTTGTGGAGTAATTCTAGGAATTTGGCTAGGGCTACCAATTCTAGTAACAGCAGCATTAGGATACTGTTTAGTATTTTCAGCGGCAACTAAGACATACATTACACCTATATTTCTTGCATTAGAAGTATTTGGATATAAATTAATGTTATTTGTAGTAATCCCTGCAATATTAATTTATTTAATCAATAAAAAATATAGTATCTATAAATAATTAAATACACCCTAGTGTGAAAATTCACGCTAGGGTGTATTATTATAATCCAAGTATATTTAGTATCTCTTTTTTATATTTTAATTTTTGTTCATCTTGATTATTTTCATCAAGATTTATTTTTATTTCAGATACAATTTCACCAGGTTTATTTTTAATGATATAAATTCTATCGCTTAGGTCAATAGCTTCGTCTATATCGTGAGTGATTAGTAGAGTAGTTATATCAAGTTTATTCTTGATTTCAAGATACCAAGAATGTAATGATATTTTAGTAATTGCATCGAGTGCACTGAAGGGTTCGTCTAGTAAAAATAGTTCTTCTTTGAACATATATGTACGTAGAAGTGCAACCCTTTGACGCATACCACCACTTAATTCACTAGGATATTTATCTTTATATTCATAAAGATTAAATAATTTAAGATTTTTTATTGCTTCTTCTTCTGCTTCTTTTTTATTGATTTTTCTTATTAAAAGAGGAAGTATAATGTTTTGAATAATAGTTTTATGTTCTAATAATAAGTCTTTTTGAAGCATATAACTTACACGACCTTTATAGTCTGTGTTACCTTTTATAGATATTTCTCCACTTTGAAGAGGATTTATACCCGCAATAATGTTAAAAAGGGTAGTTTTACCAACTCCACTTCCACCAAGTATAGAAACAACTTCACCTTTATCGACATAGATGTTTATATCTTTTAGTATTTTATTGTTAGGATAATTGAAAGATAAGTTTTTTATTGATAATATATTCATTATTTTATATAGTCATTGCTGAATCCAGTGTTTTCTGCAAGAGGTTGTTTTGTGATTTTGTTTTCGTTAATCCAACGGTAGAATGCATTCCATCTGTTAGCATCGAATTCACCCCAGTGATCTTTGTTTGATGCATATTGTTTAGATAGATATTTTTGAGATTCAACGACGAAATCTTTTTTATCTTTCAATTCTGGAGCATTTTTAATTAAAATCTCTGCAGCTTCTTCAGGATGTTCCATAGCATAGACATATCCTTTCTTAATAGCTTTAAGAACTTTTTTAGCTTCTTCTTTATTTTCTTTTAAGTAATCATTATTAGCAATAATTACTGGAGAGTAGTAGTCTAAATCTTTATTGAAATCTTTTAGATAGAAGTAGTTAATATCTAGTTTCATGCTTTCAGCTAATTTACCATCCCATGCATAGTAAATCCAAGCTGCATCGAAAAGACCATTTTCTAGTGGAGTAACAGAGTTTGTATCCGTATTTGGAGCTAGATTTAATTTATTAGCATCTCCACCTTGTTTTTGAATTAGTGATTTAACCATTGCTAATTCTACTGGATCATTCCAAGTCCCGTATTTTTTACCTTCAAGGTCTTTAGGTTCTTTAATATTGTTTTTCTTAAGTGAAATAATACCAGATGTATTGTGTTCGATAATTGCAGCTACGGCAGTGATTCCTGCACCTTTAGAAAGTTTGTTAGCCATTGAGTCTTGGTAGTAGATACCAAAAGGTGCTTTATTATTAATAATTAAGTCAGAAGTACTATCTTCAGGTGCTGGCTTAATGTCAAGATCAATACCTTCTTCAGCGAAGTATCCTTTTTCTTTTGCTACATATAGTCCAGTATGGTTTGTGTTAATCGCCCAGTCAAGTACGAAATCTACTTTTTTAAGTTCTTTTTTCTCTGCGTTTTTATTAACTGTACTACATGCAGTTAATGAGATTGCTAAGATAAAAGCAAAAACGCTAGTTAATATCTTTTTCATGATTTTCTCCTATGTATTTCCATTTAATAAATTTTTTCTCACTTAGTTTAACAAGTTCGATACTTAGTAAACTAATAACTGATACTAGTATTATGATTGCAAACATAGTATCGTATTCAAATAATTTTTTCGCTTTAATCATGTAAACTCCAAGTCCTTCAAAGCCACCTAGCCATTCAGCAACCACTGCTGCGATAAAGGCATAAGATACACTAACTCTAAGTCCAGCATAGAAGTAGCTTAGACTCGTTGGGATTTTCACATGCCAAAGTATTTGTAATTTACTAGCATTCATTAATTGTAATAAAGTAATCATATCTTTATCACAGTTTCTAAATCCATCTAGAATACTTACAACAATTGGGAAAGTCGTTGTTAAAACAATTAATACGATTTTTGGTGTAAGTCCATAACCCAACCAAAGCACAAGTATAGGTGCTATTGCAATAGTTGGTATGGTTTGAGTCAGTACAAGAAGTGGATAGATAGACTTGTTAAATATTGGTATGCTATCCATAATTAAAGCAAGAAGCCATGCTATGACTATTCCTAGGAATAGACCTATAATAGCTTCGAGTAGGGTGATTTTGCTGTGAAATATTAATAGTTCGTAGTTTTTTATAAAAGCTTTAACTATTTCAACAGGTGTAGGTATGATATATTTTGGAAGTAAACTGAGATTACCAGCTCCTTGCCAAATAACCACTAAACACAACATAGAAATAGTTGCTGCATATTTATTGATTAAATTTGTCAATTTTCTCATTTATAGTTAAAACATCTCCATAGTTAATTTTCACATTTGCAAAAATATTCTTACTGTCCTCACCCGCTAGGACAAAGCATTCTTTAAGAGTATCCATAAGTTCGTTGAATTCCCCTTCAATTACTGTTTCGAATGGAGTAACAATTACATTTGAATGCTTATTTTGTAGAAAATAGATAACTTTATCTATTATCTTTAGTCTTCCGTCATGATTATCAAGAGGAAGAATTTGTAATGCAATACTGCAATTTATCAAAATAAAAAACCTCCTTACAATATAAGGGGGGTCTAAGTTTGTCTTTAAGCTAAGTGTGCCTACGCTAGCATTATCTAGATCAGGCGCGGTCGAAATATTTATATTCCCTCTCAGACTGTTCACAGACTCCCGTATAAATAATTATAGCATACAGACAAAAAAAACAATAAAAGAGCTTACAGAAATAACAGTATTTCATGAAAAAATAAAAAATTAATGAAAAATGATTTACATAAATATTGACATTTTCATTTCTAAACAGACTAATAAAAATATTTGAGTTGATTCGAAATCTACAATTCTAATATATTAATAAATAAATTATTTTTGATTTTTCTATTAATATATGGTAGAATTATAAATCATAAATAAAATAAAAGAGGGATATACCAGTGAAAATTTTAAGAGAAATTATGGAATGGGTAGTAGTTGTAGTAGTTTCTATTGCTATTTATCTGCTTATAAGCACATATCTTATCGCACCTTTTACAGTAAAAGGACATTCGATGGACTATACTTTTGCTGATAACGATAAAGTTTTCGTTAATAAATTCAGTAAAAATTATGAGCGTGGCGATGAAGTTGTATTCCATGCAAATGAAACTGATGACTATATTAAACGTATAATCGGAGTTCCTGGAGATACTATAGAATACAGAAACGATGTACTATACGTGAATGGTCAAAAAGTTGAAGAGCCATACTTAGCTCAAAAAATTAAAGAAGCTAATGCTTCTGGAACGGCACCATTTACACCAGATTTTAATATTGAATTTTTAAGTAGTACAAAATCTAAAACTGTGCCAGAAGGTACATACTTCGTATTAGGAGATAACAGACAACACAGTACTGATAGTCGTGTATTTGGATTTGTTAAGAAAGAAGCGATGATTGGGAAAGTAAGTTTAAGATACTATCCATTTAGTTCATTCAAATTCTTTTAATAAATACTAAAAGAAAAATTTAATATATCGAATTATTTTAGTTGCTAAAAATTTAGCGTTATGCTAGAATAATATACGGGCACTCTTAATGAGTGATTTAAGAAACCACCCCCTGCGATAATTTCGTAGGGGGTTTATTATTTTTTATAGAAGGAGAACACAATGACAAAGTATATTTTTGTAACAGGTGGAGTAGTATCATCATTAGGAAAAGGTATTGTAGCGGCATCAGTAGGTCGTGTATTAAAAAATAGAGGATTAAAAGTAACATTACAAAAATTCGATCCATATTTAAACGTTGACCCAGGAACAATGAGTCCATACCAACACGGAGAAGTTTTTGTTACAGAAGATGGAGCTGAGACTGACTTAGACTTAGGTCACTATGAAAGATTTATCGATGTTAACTTAGGACAATATTCTAACGTAACTGCAGGACGTGTTTATTCTTCAATTATTGAAAAAGAACGTCGTGGAGATTATTTAGGAGGAACAGTTCAAGTAATTCCTCACGTAACAAATGAAATTAAATCACGAGTATTGCTAGCTGGAGAATCTAGTGATGCTGATGTTGTTATTACAGAAATTGGTGGAACAACGGGAGATATTGAATCTTTACCATTCTTAGAAGCAATCCGTCAAATACGTAGCGATTTAGGACGTGATAATGTATGTTTTATTCACTGTACATTATTACCGTACATTAAAGCAGCAGGAGAAATGAAAACTAAGCCAACACAACAATCTGTTAAAGAATTACGTGGTTTAGGTATTCAACCAGATATTATCGTAGTTAGAAATGAACTTGCTTTAAACGATGAGCTACGTGCTAAGATTTCATTATTCTGTGACATTCCAAAACAAAACGTTATTGAAAGTCGTGATGTAAGTAATCTATATCAATTACCAGTAAATCTTAAAGCTCAAAAAATTGATGATATCGTGTTAAATCATTTTGGTTTAACTGCACCTGAAGCTGATATGACGGAATGGTTATCATTAGTAGATAGAGTAGATAACTTAAAAGAAGATGTAAGAATCGCATTAGTAGGTAAATACGTAGAACTTCACGATGCTTATATTTCTGTTGTAGAATCTTTAAAACATGCAGGATATAAAAACAATGCTAAAGTTAAAATTGATTGGATTCAATCTGAAGATATTACAGAAGAAAATGTTCATGAGTATCTTAAAGATGCAGACGGAATCCTTGTACCAGGTGGATTTGGTGATCGTGGAGTTGAAGGTAAAATTACTACTATTAAATACGCACGTGAAAACAAAGTGCCATTCTTCGGTATTTGTTTAGGTATGCAACTTGCTGCTGTTGAGTTTGCACGTAACGTGTGTGGTTTAACTGGAGCACACTCATCAGAATTAGATCCAAATACACCATATCCAATTATTAACTTATTAGCGGACCAAGAAAATGTTGTAGAAATGGGAGGAACTTTACGTTTAGGAAGTTATCCATGTACATTAACAGAAGGATCTGTGGCTCACAAAGAATATGGAGAAATCAATATTACTGAGCGTCACCGTCACAGATATGAATTTAATAACTTCTATCGTGATCGCTTAACTCAAAAAGGAATGGTATTATCAGGAGTTAGTCCAGATGGTAAATTAGTTGAAATCGTAGAAATTCCTGAACACCCATGGTTTGTAGCTGGTCAATTCCACCCAGAGTTTAAATCACGTCCAGAAAAAGCACACCCATTATTCGCTGGATTTATTAAAGCAAGTTTAGAAAATAACAGATAAAAATTTCTATTATAAATTATGAAATTATTAGATTTAATAACTGACTTTGAAGAAAATCGTAATGAACTTTTAGCTGAATCAATGTCTAAATATATGAAGGATAAGTTTAGATTTTTAGGTGTACGTGGTACAACTAGAACGGAAATCTATAAAAAATATTTTCCAGATACAAGAAAGACTAAAATCATCGATTGGGACTTTGTTGAGAGTTGTTGGAATAAAGAAGAGAGAGAATTTCAATATGTAGTTGTTTATTATTTAAAGGCAATGCAGAAATTCTTAAAAAGAGAAGATATTTCAAGGTTAAAATATCTAATAGTGACAAAATCATGGTGGGATACAGTTGATTTACTTGCAAAGGTTATAGGTAGCTTGGTTATTCGTATCGAAGGTTATGATCAAATAATGCTTGAGTGGAGTAAGGACAGTAACATTTGGTTAAAACGAGTAGCTATTTTGTACCAATTGTCACTTAAAGAAAAAGTAGATAAACAAATTTTAGAAAGAATTTTAGTAGGCAACCTAGGTGATAGTGAATTTTTCATTAATAAAGCTATAGGGTGGGCACTTCGCGATTACTCTAAATATAATCCAGAGTGGGTAAGAGAATTTATTAAAAAGAATAAGGATAATATGGCTAATCTTAGCATAAGAGAAGCTAGCAAGTATATCTAGAAAGGAGCGATTTTTAATCGCTCTTTTCTTTTTTTTAAAGTAATAATTAATATTTAGTGGAATCGATAGTATATTTGTTCTGATTATCCTATATAATGAATTAAGATATTACGATTATCAGAAAAAAGATAATGATATCTCTTTTTTCATTAAAAATAAGATGTTATACTATTAATAAAAGATAAGTAGTATTAATTCTATTATTTAACATAATAATTTATTGATATAGTCTTTGAAATTGGAGAAAATAATATAGAGGTTGGAGAAAAATGAAAAGAATAGTTATAAGCTTTTTTGTAATATTCCTTTCCGTATTATTATTCGCTGTACTTCCTTTAGTTTTGAAGAATAAACAAGAAGAGTATATAGATTTTTCTGAAGTAACAGAAACAGTTGATAATAGTGCGAAGGATGATGAAACTTTAAGAATTGGATTAATTTCCGTAACTGGTGATAATAAGAGTTATATTTTAGAAAAAGAATTAGCTAATTATATCGGCGAGAAATTGAATAAGAAAGTAAAGTTAATACAGAAAAAAAGTTATAGAGATATAAATGTTTTGTTAAAAAATAATAAGATAGATGTTGCATTTTTATCGACAGGAGCATACTCATTGTATGAAGATAAGGAGTCTTTAGAACTTTTAGCAAGACCGAATAGGGGAAAAGCATACTATCATCCTATAGTTATAGCTAAAAAAGATTCTAATTTGAAAAACATAGAAGATTTGAAGAAGCAGAGCTTTGCATTTGTAGATACTTATAGTTATTCTGGATACTTAGTAATGAATGATTATTTAAAGAAAAATGGTGTGTCAGCAAATAAGTTTTTCAGTAATAGTTATTTTACTCACAGTCATGAAGAATCAATAAATCAAGTAACTAATGGAACTGTTAAAGCTGCTATTGTCGATGATTGGGCGTTACAGTATATTTATAATAATTTTCCAGATACTGCACTTAATATAAAAATAATAAAAACATTTCCAGAGGTTGCAACTGGGCCGGTAGTAACTCATAAAAACTATGAAGAAAAAGATAAGCTTAAACAGATTTTGCTATCTATTGATAAGGATAGTGCAATAAAAGGCACGCTATCACAGCTTCAAATTGAAAAATATGAAGAAACCAAAGCTAGTGATTATCCTAATTTAATAAGCGAGGATTAATATATGGCAAAACTAAAGATAAAAAATAAAATTATTATATTCTTCATAGTAATTTATACTATATATTTAAGTGTGATTTTGGCTTTTACTTACGTCAGTAACAAAGATATACTAGAGAGTGCTTTAAAAGATAGAATAACCCAGACTTATTATCAACTTTCAGGAAATATTTCTGAAAATATAAAGACAGAAAATACTTATGAAATTCATCAAAAAATACATAGTGCAGCATTAAATAATGAAGTTGCATACATTATTGTATTTGATAATGAAAAAAATATCTTAGGAAAAACATTGAAAGAAATCCCTCAAAAAATTGCAACGTTTAATGATGAACAGTTAAATAACTTTAAGAAATATGATAGTTCAAGAGGGGAAATATTAGAGTATATATCTCCCATAGATGATGTTAATATCGGTTATATTAGAGTTGGATTTTACACGAAAAACATTTATATGAAAACATATAGTCAGTTTTTAAGAATTCTTATTTTAAATATGTCAGTATTTGTTATGCTATTAGTTATTGCATACTACGTTTCAAAATTAATAGAACGCCCAGTGCAAGATTTAACTTCTGTAACCGATGAAATAATTCGCGAAGGCGAATATAGGACAAAGATAGAAAAAGAGAATTATAGTCGTGATTTCCATGTCCTTGTCAGCTCTATAAATAAAATGGTTGAGAACAATAAAAAGAATAAAAAATTAAATAACTATCTATTAAATAAAATATTTAGAATTCAAGAGGAAGAGAAAAAGATGTTGTCGAGAGAACTTCATGATGAAGTTAGTCAATCTCTAGCAAGCCTTTTGTTTTTAATAAGTAATTTAGTAGATAAAGAAAGTGACCGAAAGAAAAAAGATCGCTTAGTATTAATTCGGTCTGAAATAGAAAATAGTTTAAGTAATATTAGAAATATAGCTGTTAATTTGAGACCACCTAGTGCTGAACTTAGCTTAGGAGAAGTAATTAGTAAATATATTGAAGATTACAAGAATTTGTACGGTATAGATATTGATTTTTATACAAACTATGAGGGTGGGAAAAATAATAATTTTGATATTACCCTTTATCGTATTATTCAAGAATCATTATCGAATATAAAACGCCATTCAGGAGCTACAGAAGTACAAATTAAATTATATGAAAATACAGATTATATAATTTTAACTATTGCGGATAATGGAATAGGATTAACTAAAGAACGAGTGGAACTAGCAAAGAAACAAGGACGATTAGGAATTTATGGTATACAAGAGAGAATTTTTGATTTTTCTGGTGAATTTAAACTATTGAAAAATAATAAATACTCTACTATACTGATGTGTAAATTTAAAATAGAAATGTTAAAAGAGGAGAAAATTGATGAAAATATTATTAATTGATGATCATAAATTGATAAAAATAGGGATCAAAGTTCTTTTAGAAGATAACGAAGAATTTAGTGTTATAGATGATTGTTCAAGTAAAAAAGAGTTTCTAGAAAAGATAACCAATGATTCTTATGACTTATTTATATGCGATATATCATTATCTGATGGAACTGGTTATGATATACTTAAAGTAATAAAAGAGAAGAAAATAAATACAAAAGTAATTATTTTAAGTATGCATGAAGATAAATCTTATATAAAAAAAGCATTTAAATTAGGCGCTTCGGGTTATGTAACGAAGAGTACTGCTCATGAAGAAATACTCCTTGCTATAGATAAAGTTATGTTTAAAAATGATATATACCTAAATGAAAAATACGCTACGATTTTCTATGAATTATTTAAAGAAGATAAGGAAATAGAACTTAGCGAAAGAGAAAAAGAGGTAGGACGATATATTGTTGAGGGTTATACATTAACTGATATTGGAGAGAAATTGTTCTTAAGTGTTAAAACTGTAGATACGTATAAGAAACGTCTTATGGAAAAAACTAATACGAAGAAAAGAAGTGAACTAGTAGAATATCTAAAGTCAAACTTAATATTATAGTAATAAACATAAAGAAAAAAACGGGTGACGATTATAGAAATCATCCGTTTTTTTTATAAAAAACACCTCTATCAATTTAAGGAGGATCAATGATCTTATTTGATAGAGATGTTTTTTCATTAGTTTTCTAATTGTTTTGATGTTTTCTTGAATAGTGTTAATGAGATGAATACGAATGCTAACACACAAGAAATGATTAGTGCGTAGAAACCTCCGTTCCATCCGAACACGTCAACAAGTTTACCCATTACATAACCAGCACTCGCTGATCCAAGTAGGTAACCGAATAGTCCAGTTAGACCAGTAGCTGTACCTGTAGCAACACGTGGAACTAAGTCTGCTGCTTGAAGACCAATCATCATAACAGGTCCATAGATTAAGAATCCGATGGCTACTAGACAGATATTGTCAATAAGTGGGTTACCTGGAGGGTTTTTCCAGTAAATGAATACTGCAACAAGTACTCCAGTTAAGAATAATAACATTGGAGGAGCACGGTGTCCTTTGAATACTTTATCACTTAAGTAACCACTAGCTAACATACCGAAGATACCAGCATATTCATATAAGAAGTAAGCCCAGCTTTGTTTGTCAACAGAGAAGTGTTTTACTTCTTTTAAGTATGTTGGAGCCCAGTCGATAATTCCGTAACGAACGAAGTATACGAATACGTTAGCAACTGCGATAGCCCATAGGAATTTGTTGTTAATAATGTATTTAAAGAAGATATCTTTTGCTGATAATGTGTGAGCAGATTCAACTTTTTCTACAATTTTTTCACCTTTCCATTCATCTACAGGTGGTAAACCTTCAGATTCTGGAGTATCTTTCATTAGGTAGAACATGATAATTGCTAAAATAATAGCAATAGTTGCTGGTAAGTAGAATAATGATTGCCAAGCACCAAAAACAGAAAGTCCTACAAGTGCAAGAGGTCCGATTAATCCACCACCAAGGTTGTGAGAAACGTTCCACCAACTCCACCAAGCACCACGCTCAGAAGCTGAGAACCAGTTAGTCATTGTTTTAGCACCAGGTGGGTAACCCATACCTTGAAACCATCCGTTAAGTGCTGATAAGAAAATCATTAATGTTAATGAAGATAGTACTGCAGGAACAAGACCAAAAATTAAGCTGACTGCAGCAGAAGCAACTAAACCAATAGTAATAAAGTACTTAGGATTACTTCTGTCTGATACGTTACCCATGATGAATTTACTGAAACCATAAGCTAATGATAGAGCAAGTGAAACTTTCCCTAAGTCAGCTTTAGAGTAACCGTATTGGTCGATTAAATAAGGGATAGCAAGTGAGAAGTTTTTTCTGATTAGATAGTACGCTGCGTATCCAATGAATACCCCTGAGAATACTTGCCATCGAAGTCTTTTATATTCAGCATCTGTACGAGCACTGTCGATTCTCGGTTTAGGTGCTGAAGCTTTTAGAAATGAGAACATTTAGAATTCCTCCTTAACTTTAATTATATATTATATTAAATTAATATAGTTTTTTAAAAGTATAAAACCTTTTATTTAATAAGTTTTTATAGCAATTTAATATTTTTTAAATCGCATATTTATTTAAACTATTTAACTTATAAAATAATTATATAAGACTAGAAAACGTTTGTAAATGCTAATAGAAAAAGTTTTTTTCTTTTAGAAAATACCTTACACTTTTTGTAAGAATAAATCTTACAAAATATAATAATTGACAAATCAACTATTATTAATTATAATAGTTTTTAAATGATTGACTTATCAATTGATAGAGGAGAACAATATGGATGTTAAAGACTATATAAAATTATTACACAATTTGAAAATTTTAGAAATAAAAGTCGCGAATATTTTCGAAAAAAGATTAGAAATAAGTTTAACAAGATTTCAAATTATAAAATATTTATATGAAGTAGAGGTCGCTACACCTAAGCAACTAGCACAAAGCTTAGAAATAGATGCGGCTGCTATAACAAGACATTTAAAAATACTAGAAGAAGGAGAATATATAACAAAGCGTCGTAATGAGCAAAATAATAGAGAAGTATTTGTAGAACTTACACAATATTCCAAAAATAAAGTGGATCAGTGTGTTAAAGAAACTGACATTAGAGAATTTATTGGTCCAGAATTTACCAATGATGATTTTGAACAGTTGGTAAAATTGCTTAATAAATTCAATAATAATTTAATTTAAAAAGAGGTATAAAGATGGGTATAATAACAATAATTCTAACAGTTTTAGTAGCATTACTATTTTTCTATATTATGTATTTAGAAACATTTGCTACAGATTCTGACAGTATAAGTAGAGTATTTAATATTGAAAAAGAAGAGTAACAGAGACCTAATTTAAATGTTTTATTTAAAAATCAAGGTGTATATAATGGATTAATCGGGGTTGGCTTACTATACGGAACATTCTTATCAAAAAATCCTAAAGAAATTGTAGGAATGTTACTAATTTATATTATATTAGTAGCTATTTACGGTGGTTTAACTAGTGATAAAAAAATTATTCTAAAGCAAGGTGGATTACCAATCTTAGCTTTAATTTCATTAATTTTATAGAGAGGGATATTAGCATGAAAAATACAGCAGTAATTATTGGGGCAACTGGAGCAGTAGGTAGAGAAATAGTAAATGAGATATTAAGTGGTGAATATTATAATAGAGTTTATATTTTAGGAAGAAGTTCTATCAGTAAATTACCTGATGATAGTAGGTTGGAAAAGATAATCATAGATTTTGACAATATAGATTTTGATATGGATATATTAGAAAATGCAGATGTTTTTGCTAGTCTTGGAACAACGATAAAAACTGCAGGTTCAAAAGAAAATCAGAGAAAGATTGACGTTGACTATACTGTGAATTTTGCTAAACTTTGTGAAGGGAAGGTAAGAAGCTTTAATGTTGTTTCAGCAATTGGTGCTAATAGTAAGTCGAAAAACTTCTATAATTCACTAAAAGGTGAACTAGAGGATAAACTAAAAGAGATGAATCTTAGAACGCTTAGAATTTTCCAACCATCACTTCTTATTAGTAAACGCGATGATAATAGGTTTTTAGAAGAAATATTTATGAAGGTAGCGCCGATTTTTCAATTTGTATTAAAAGGGAAGATTAAAAAATATAGTCCAATAGAGGCTAGTTTATTAGGAAAAGTATTAGTTCGCTTTGCAACTGAAAATAAAGGAAAAGGAACATATACTTATAATGATTTTTAATAGAAATTAAACTAAATTATCTAGAAATAATTGATAGTAATTATCATTTATTTCTAGATTTTGTTTTTTATTTATTGTAGAATATAAATATGACATATATTAAGGAGTGACATTATGAAGAAGGAAATGGGACACAAATTTTTAAAAAATTTAGGTAAAACTAGATTGAGACCTGGAGGAATCAAAGGTACCAATTTTTTATTTGCTCATATAGAATTTAAAAAAGGTGACAGGATTCTAGAAGTTGCTTGTAATAGGGGTGTAAATCTTCTTGCCTTAGCTAAACAATATCCAAAAACTACTTTTATTGGAATAGATGTGGATAAAGTAGCAATATTAGAAGCACAACTTGAGGCGATGAAAAATAATCTTAATAATATTGAATTTATTAGAGCTGATGCCTTCCATTTAGAATTTCCGGAAAATAGTTTTGATTATATTATTAATGAAGCGATGTTAACTATGTTTAGTAATAAAAGTAAGAATAAGGCACTAAGTGAGTATTATAGGGTATTGAAACCAGGTGGATTATTATTAACTCATGATATCTTATTGCTGAACAATTACGATAAAACAAAAAAACAATTATCTGATGCGATTAATGTAAATGTATCGCCATTATCTAAAGAGGACTGGTTATCGTTATTTGAAGAAGCAGAATTTAAAACGGTCAATTATATGCATGATAAACTGACACTACTTACAGCATCGGGACTATTGGCAGATGAAGGGGTAATAAATTCACTAAGAATAATCAAGAATGGTTTTAAAAAAGATAATAGAAAGCAATTTATTAAAATGGGAACAACTTTTAAAAAATTAGAAAAAGATATGAATTTTATTTGTTTTGTTAATAAAAAAGTTTTATAATAAGAGTATGAAAACGTTTATATAAGAAATAGATATAGAGATAAAATTATAATAAAGGAGAATTAGTATGAGTGTAGGAATAATTTTTGAAGAAGCGGGATTGTTAAAAAAACATGACAGATTTAAATTAGTAAAAAAAGTAGGGAAACAAGGTGAACTAATAGCGAAACATAACCATCCAGAAGCCTTGGTAGTATTTACTTGTGTTAAAGGAGAGGTTAAGGTGTACTTAAATGATGATGAAGTACATATTGTTGAACCAGGGGAAGTTCTTCATTTTGATGGAGATAATTATATTAATGCTGAATTTTTACAAGATGGAGAAGTATTTGTAACTTTAATTCATAAATAATTCCTAAAATTATTATGAGATATTTGGCACATAGAATTGTATAAAATTAGAATCTTCCAATTGTTTTTATAGCAATCTAAATTATTATTTTAAGGGAGGATATATTATGTTAAATCAAGTAATATTAATAGGAAGACTAGTTAAAAAGCCTGAACTAAAAGAAAGTGATAAGAAAGTAAACTATATTAAAGCAACATTAGCTGTTCAATCTGATTTTAAAAATAAGGATGGAAATTATGATACAGAATTTTTCGAGTTTACTACTTTTGGTAAAACTGCAGAAAATACCGCTAAATATTGCGAAAAGGGAAGTTTACTTAATATAGTAGGAAGTTTGAATAATAATGTATATACTGACAAGAATGGAGTAAAACACTATCAAATGTCTGTAATTGCTAATAAAGTTTCTTTTTTAAGCAAAGGAACGAAAAAAGAAGAAAAAGAGTCAGAAGACGTATTTGTCTTAGGTCAATAAAATTAAATACTAATTTAGATTGCATAAATCTCTAACATAGGTTAAACTATGTTAGAGATTTATTTTTTTGTTGCATTTTTTTTTCGTATAATAATGTATAAAAAAAATAAAATTTATTAATAGAAAGGAAGCGATATTATGGAAGAAATCAAAGTGAAATATTTTAAAGAAGGAAAATTGATGACAATACCAAAAAAAGAGAAGAATAAGATCCCTGTTCTTCAGTTAGTTTTACAGATGTTAAAGGAAAAATCGTTAGAATTTACTGAAAAGGAATTGAATGAAGCAATAAAGGATATTTATCCAGATTATTCTCTAATTAGGAGATATCTTGTTGATTATAAGTTTTTAGAAAGAGATAATTATGGAAAAATGTATAAGATAGTAGGGGAAAAAGATGAATAATACCAAATTTTATTATTTGTATAGTATTTTATCTACAACAGCACTATCATTCTTTAATCCGATTTTATATATTTATCTGTTGTCAAAAGATTTTTCTTTTACTGAAGTTGGGTTATATTTATCGATTTTTTGGTTGGTTTCATTTATGACTGAGCTTCCATGTGGAGCAATCACCGATAATATCGGAGCAAAAAATAGTATTCTTCTAAGTGTGATTTTTAGGGTTGTTGGATTAATATTGTTGCTTAGCAATAGTTTAATATTGTTATATATATCTGCTATATTATCTGCCATTGCAGAGTCATTTCAATCGGGAACTTTAACAAGTTGGTTTGTTAATGTGAACAATAAAAATAATAAAGAAATAGATATAGATAAAGTTCTTTCTAGAAGTTCACTATATTCACTATTTTTCTCAGCGGTAATAGGATTTATAAGTGCAAAGTACGTGTATGTATATTATAAAAGTTTGTCGATAATATTGAGTATGTCAATTTTTATTATTTCGTTTTTATTTACATATTTATTTATGCAAAAATTAGAACAGACACAAAAAATATCTATTGAGAATTTAAAAGGTTCAATAGTTACGGTGAAAAATTCGTTAAAAGAAACACTTTATGTAAAAAGTAGTGTATTTCTTATGATACTGTTTGTTATTCCTTCTATTTTAGATCTTGGACCATCAAATCAGTGGCAAGCTGTATTTGAAAAGTTAGATGCAGATATTATCGGTTATGTTTGGATTGGTATATCAGTTAGTGGGATGTTCGGAAGTGTTATATATGAAAAATTATCAAATAAATTATCAAAGTTACGTATTTTATATTTCTTTGTAATTGTAAATCTTGGAATTCTATTAATGTTTATTTTTATTCAAAATGTATATGCTAAGTTTATACTATTTATGCTATTTATTGTATTTTTCACTTTAATGAGCATACAGGTTAATGTATTTATGCATAAATATTTGGTAAAAAGTGATGAGAATAGGACGACAACAGTTTCTATATTCTATACTCTTGAATCTATCATTGTAGCAATATTATTGTCTGTAAATGGAGTGCTAACTGATAAAATAGGAATAGAAAATACGTGGTTAGCATTTATGGCACTGGTAGGAGTAATAATTTTATTATTTATGTTTGTCAAACTGAAAAAGAGAAGAATTAAATAGTTTAATTATTAATTTTAAAAATCTTTAATATAGGAAAATCTATATTAAAGATTTTTTTTGTGAAGGTAAACGATTGATATTGCTTATTAATTAGATTAATAGTAAAATAATTAGTATAAACTTATATACAAGGAGTTCATATTTTGAAAAAATACAAATTATCAATATTATTAGCAAGTGCAGTATTAGGAGGAGTAGGTGCTACTTACTTATCAGCTGAGGTGAATGAAGTCTCTGCGGCAGAAGTAAAAACAGAAGTAGTGACGCCTGCTACTACAACAGATAAAAATGAAGGTACACCGGCTGGAGCAACTGCATCAGCAGCTCAAGTAACAGCGCCTAAAGAAGTAAAAAACATAGGTGAAGTACAAGGAGAAAGTCACGAGAGTCCTTTAGCTGGGAAAGAAGTAATAATTAACAATGTTGTTGTAACTAAAACTGATAAAACAGGTTTCTATGTTCAAGATAAAGTTTCTGATAACAATCCGAGAACATCTGATGCAGTTTATGTTGCTTCAAAGGATAAAGTTGCTTCAGGAGACTTACTAAAAGTTCAGGGTACTGTTAAAGAAGGTTATATGGAAGAATACTCTGTAAAACCAGGTCAAACTTTTAAAAAACCAGCAGGTAGCCTAACAGTTACTCAAATTATCAACGCAACTATAACAAAATTAGGTAAAGCAGAATTACCAAAAGCATTAAACATTTCTGAAAAAATGCCAAAGGATATAGTTGACCAAACACCAACTAAATATAATCCTGAAACTGAGGCACTAGACTACTGGGAGAGTCTAGAGGGGATGCGTGTAGAAGTAACTAAACCAAAAGTTACAGGTCCACAATATAAAGGTGATATTTATGTATTACCAGGAGACTACAAAGGTCAAAAACTTAATAACATCGGTGGGGTGAATCTTCGTCCAGGTGTCCAAAATACAGAAGTATTACCAGTAACTGTTGGGAATAAATTTGTAGCAAAAGCAAAAGATTACTTTAATGAAAATATCTCAGGAGTAGTTACTTATAGAAACAAAACATACAAAATTGATCCAAGTACTGTACCAACACTACAAGATGGAGGATTAAAACGTGAAGTTTCAAAAATCTATCCAGCTGAAGATAAATTAACTATCGCTTCATACAACATTGAAAACTTCTCAGCTAACAATAATGGACATGATGAAACACCAGAGGAAAAAGTTGATAAAATTGCTAATTCATTCATCAAAGAAGTTCACAGTCCTGATATTATTACTCTAATCGAAGTTCAAGATAATAATGGTGGAGTTAATGATGGAACTGTTGATGGAGTTAAGAGTGGAGAAAAATTAGCTCAAAGAATTAAGAGTCTTGGTGGACCAGATTATAAATATACAGAAATAGCTCCAGTTGATGGAAAAGATGGTGGTAAACCAGGTGCTAACATTAGGGTAGCTTACTTATATAATCCTAAGAGAGTAACTCTAATTGGTAAAGAAAAAGGTGGAAGCGAGGAAGCTGCACGCTTTGTAAATGGTCACCTTGAGAAAAACCCAGCGAGAATTGATCCAACAAGCGTTCATTTCGAGAAAGTTAGAAAATCATTAGCTGCTGAATTTGAATTTAAAGGTGAAAGAATAGTAGTAATTGCAAACCACTTAAAATCAAAATTAGGAGACGATGCAATCTATGGTTCTAACCAACCATCAGTAGAAAATACAAAAGCAAAACGTATTGAAGAGGCTAAAATTCTTAATGCCTTCATTAAAGAGGGATTACGTCAAAATCCTAACTTAAAATTTGTTCTTACAGGAGACTTCAATGACTTCGAATTCTCAGATAGTGTGAAAACAATTGTAGGAAACGAGCTTGTTAACTTAATGGCTGAACATGAACAAGGAGATAGATACTCATACTTCTACCGTGGAAGTAACCAAAGTTTAGATAATGTTTTAATTTCTAAAAATATCAAGGATAAAGTAGTGTTCTCTCCTGTGCATATTAATGCTTCATTTATGGAAGAGCACGGACGTGCATCTGACCACGATCCTGTAGTTGTTCAAATCGACTTTAGTAAATCAGCAGCTCCAGAATCACCTGGGTTAAATCCGATAAATCCAGCTAACCCTGATAGTCTAAAAGATTCAACAAACTCAGCTACTTCTGAACAAACAGAAAAAGATGTTGTACGTACAGTTAGATTAGCTGATGGAGTAACAGTCTCAGTTAAATATAATGAATCAAAAATCAACAATATTGATAAATTTGTTGCTCAAGATATTACAGGAGAAAGAGCTAAAGAAATAAAAGAATTAGTTAAAGAATTTAATTCGGAATTAAATGTAGTAAGAACTTTAGAACTTCACTTTGAAGATAAAGATGGTAAAGAACTAAAAGCTACAGGAGAAAATCGTGTTGTTACTTTAGCAGTGGTTAAAGATGAAAATCAACAATTGAAAGTATATCACGTTAATGGCAATGTGTTAGAAGAAATAAAAAATACTTCATATGAAGATGGAAAACTTACTTTTAATACAAATCACTTCAGTACATTTGTTATTACAGCTCAATCATTAGTTCTTGGAAATAATACTGCGCAAGCAGATGCTACAAACACAGTGCCGAAAGAAGCGCCTAGAGCAAAAGAAGATAAAAAAGCTAAAATATTACCAAATACTGGTATCAATTCTTCTAGTACAGAAGTAGCAGGATTAGGATTGATTGCTTTAGTTGGACTTGCAGTTAGACGTAAACTTTCTAAATAATTAATTAACAAGTGAATAGGGAATATAATTTATAAGTAAAAAATATACGTATTATTTATTATTTTAGATATATCTAATAACGTGTGTTATAGAGACTTGAGAATAAGATTTTATAAATCATTATTTTCAAGTCTTTTTTTGAGAAGCAAGTATAATCATTAGAGAAAAAAGTCGAAATGTGATAAAATTTTATAGTTAAGCAAAATAATGATTGAGAGGTATTAATCATGAAAACAGTGTTATTTATTGATAATCTTGAAGTATTTGCTAATCATGGATTATTTGAAGAAGAGAATAAATTAGGTCAGAAATTTATTTTTGACATAGAATGTGAACTTAATTATAAGAAAGCTATGTTCAGTGATGAAATGACAGATAGTATTAGTTATGCTGATATTGCAGAAGTTGTTGTGAAAACTGCTACGACTAATACATTTAATTTGCTAGAAAGATTAGCTGGAGAAATTTTAAAAAATATTTTTACTGAATTTTCTCAAATAGAAAATATAAATTTAAAAATTAATAAACCAGGAGCACCGATAAAATATCATTTTGAAAAATGTGGTGTAGAAGTAAAAACGTCACGTGAGGAGTTTTATAACTTATAATGATTATACTAGCGTTAGGAACTAATATAGAGC
Source organism: Gemella haemolysans ATCC 10379 (assembly GCF_000173915.1). Lineage (NCBI taxonomy): Bacteria > Bacillati > Bacillota > Bacilli > Caryophanales > Gemellaceae > Gemella > Gemella haemolysans. The sequence continues at coordinate 84,450 of NZ_ACDZ02000006.1, forward strand.
CAAGAGAACAGTATTTAAAAGATGCTTTAGCAAAAATAGAAGATAATAATCTCAAGATTATTTTAGAGAGCAGTATTTATGAAACACCTGCATGGGGTGGCGTAGCTGATCAAAATTTTTTAAATATGTGTATAGAAATAGAAACTGAACTAGAAGCATATGAACTACTAGATACGGTTCAAAAAATAGAACTTGAATTAGGTCGAGTTCGTAAGGAACACTGGGGTAATAGGACAATAGATATTGATATAATTACATTTAATGATTTAGCTTTTAATGATGAAAGATTAATTGTTCCACATAAATTTATTCATGATAGAAACTTTGTTTTAGCTCCTTTAGTAGAAATGTACGGCAGTATAGAGGTAGCTGGGAAAAACATAAAAGAATCATTAGAAAAAATAACAGAACCTATAAGTATATATAAAGAAAAATTGTAAAATGAAAGGATAAAGAATGTTTAAAATTAGAGAAGTAGAAATTCCAAATAGAGTTGTTTTAGCACCTATGGCAGGTGTGTGTAATGCCGCATTCCGTTTAACAGCGAAAGAATTCGGAGCGGGATTAGTTTGTGCTGAGATGGTGAGTGATAAAGCTATTTTATTTAATAATAAAAAAACGATGAATATGTTATATATCGATCCAAGAGAACGTCCACTAAGTTTACAAATCTTCGGAGGGGAGATTGAAACGTTAGTAGAAGCCGCAAAGTATGTTGATAAAAACACAGAAGCTGATATTATTGACTTAAATATGGGATGTCCGGTACCAAAGATTACTAAAGTCGATGCTGGTAGTAAATTACTTCTTGATCCAGATAAGGTATATGAAGTAATTGCAAGATTAGTAGACTCTGTTTCTAAGCCTGTAACAGTAAAAATGCGTATGGGATGGGATGATGAGCATATTTACATAATGGATAATGCTAGAAACGCAGAGCGTGCTGGTGCTAGTGCTATTGCTATCCACGGTAGGACAAAAGTTCAAATGTACAGTGGTAAAGCTAACTGGGATGTAATTCGTGATGTGAAAAAAGAATTGAAAATTCCAGTAATTGGTAATGGGGATGTAACTTCACCAGAACTTGCGAAAAAAATGTTAGATGATACTAATTGTGACGCTGTAATGATAGGACGAGCAGCTCTAGGAAATCCTTGGATGCTATATCGTACAGTTAAGTACTTAGAAACTGGTGAATTAACTGAAGAACCAAGTCCAAGAGAAAAAATTGACGTTTGTCTACTTCACTTAAGAAGACTTATGGAAATTAAACCTGAAAGAGTAGCCGTACACGAAATGAGAAAACACGCTGCATACTACATGAAGGGTATTAAAGGTGGAGCAAAAGTTAAAAAAGAATTAAATACTTTAAACTCATATGCTGAGATGGAAAATCTATTCGGAGAATTCCTGGATTATCTTGAGTCTGGTATTGTAGCTCCAAAAAAAGAAATAATCATTTAATGCATTGAATTATTATTTATAATAAATAATAATAATTCTGAAAAGAGGTTATACACATAATAGTATAACCTCTTTTTTATAGTTAAAAAAGAATATAAAAAATATTTAAATATTTTTTAAGGTCGTATAAATGTATGAAATTAGAGGTTTCTATGGTGTTATTTAAACAAGGATGGATATAGGATTTATAAATAATTAAACTACAAATAAATGTTAGAGAGTGGTAAACTTTAAAAAGTATCTAGAAAATAATAATTTAATGTGTTATAATTAAGAAAAAAGAAAACGTTTTAAAAGGTGAGGTAGTTATATATGACTAGAAAGGCAAAAATTATAGCAACTTTGGGAAATAGTACAGAGGGATTGTTAGAGGAGATTGTTGCTAGAGGTGCTGATGCTGTATTAATTGATACATATTATGGAAGTACAGAAGAATGCATCGAAAGAATTAATAAAATAAAAGAATTAAGAGACGAATTAGATAAAAATACTGCAATAATTTATGATTTAGATCATATTTATGCAGAAAGTAAATATAAACTAATAAAAATAGAAGAAGAAAATGTCCGTTTTGCTTGTCAAAATGATGTTGATTTTGTTGCCTGTCCATTTGTTAGTAACCTAGATGAAATTCGAAAAGTAAAAGACATATTGCAAGTTCAAGGGAAAAAGGATATTGGGTTAATAGTAAAAATTGACTGTAAAGAAGCATATGAAAGCATCGATGAAATTATTCAATTTGCTGATTCTATTATGATAAATAGGGATGAACTTGGTATGGAATTACCATATCAAAACTTACCAAGTATTCAAAAAGAAATTATTAGAAAAGCTAATGATGCAACGGTAGAGGTAATATTAACAACTCAAATGTTACACTCTATGATTTATAATCCTAGACCTACACGTGCAGAGGTTTCGGATGTAGCGAATGCAGTTATTGATGGAGTAGATGCAATAATGTTGATAGAAGAAACAGCAACTGGAAGCTATCCAAAAGAGGCATTACAAACTGTCGATAAAATTATTAGTTATGTTGAAACTCAAGATAGAGTATTTGATAGAAATGAAGATGAGTATAAAAACCACAAGATGGATATTGCGCACGCGATCTCGTTGTCGACTAAATATTTGCTTGATTCTATAGATGTAAATAATATTGTAACTTATACAAAATCTGGTAGCACAGCTAAGTTTATCGCAAGATATAAACCAAAAGTTCAAATTTTGGCTGTAGTACCTTCAAAACAAAATGCTAGAAAGTTAGCTTTATCACGTGGTATTACTACATTTATTGAAGAAAGAACACTTACTATGGAAGAAATGTTAAACTTGGCACCAAAATTTGCTAAGGAATCAGGTTTAGCAAAAGAGGGAGACTATATCTTAATCACAGCAGGACAACCAGATCTTGGAAAAGATAATGTTCCTCCAACGGATTTCGTTAATATAAGACAAGTTTAAAATTTATATTTTCATAATATTAAGAGGTCGAACTAAGTAAAAAGTTCGATTTCTTTTTTTATTTTATATAATCTATTCTGAATTTTATATTTTAGTAGAAAAATTTAGGTATTCGTTATAAATTTTATTATGTTATATAGGCTTATTATTAAAGAGATTTTTAAAAAACATGATATAATTTAATGTGGAATTTAGATATGTAAACATAGATTTTTAGAAAGGAGTATTTTTTATGAATAATAATAAATCTTTATTAAGTAAAATTGTAAAGTATGTCTTAATACTTTTATTTGTAGTTGGTGGAGTATTTGGAATATATTCTTATATGAATAATAATTCTAATGAACCACAAGTTCGAGTTGGGTAAAAAATAGAATCTACACAAGCCAAGGAAGAACCTAAGAAAAATGATGAATATGTAGTTGAACAAGCTGAGAAAGATTATTTGGCTAATAAGTTTAAAGACTTAAAAGCAATAAATAATGAGGTTATTGGATATATGTATGTTCCTGGTGATGGTAATGATTCGCTTAAAGAACCGATTTTACAAACAACAAATAACTCTAAGTATTTAGAGTATGGAATTAATAACAAACCAGCTCCATTTATTGGTGCAGTTTTTATGGATTTTGAAAATAAACCAGGTTTAGATCAAAGTGATGTAAAATGGGTATTCGGACATGCTCGTGCGGGAATTGAGGAGAAGAAAATAACATTGGATACAAGAGTATTCAACAATATGAACTGGTTTGCTAAAAAAGATTATTTTGATAGTCATAGAGTTGTAGTTATGGAAACTCCGGAAAGAAAATACTATTATGAAGTAACAGGAGTTAAAGTGGTTCATGAAGATACTAATCTATATCAGATACCAACAACTGCTGATAAAAAAGATGAATTTATAAGTTTATTTAAAAACGGATCAAGAAATTGGCTAGAGAATACTAAGATATCTGGAGAGGATAATATGACAGTATTTGCTACTTGTCGTTTAGATGATGTATCATTAAGAACATTAGTATTAGCTAGACAGATTCCAGATAAAGAATTAAAAGAATTCTTAGAAAAAAATAAAGAATTATTAAATAGTTAATAATAAAAGGCACAACGTAAAAAATTCTGCGTTGTGCTTTTTTAGTTTATATTATTTTTTGTCTCTTAAAACTGCGTAACTAACTAGTGTAGAAATAAACATTAGTGTAGTAGTTATGAAAAATGGTGTAGTATATTTTTCCAGGTGTAGAGCTTCAGGGATTTTTGTGAGTACTACTGGAGTTAGAATTACACCAATATTACCTCCTACTAAAATTACACTTGTCGCAAAGTTGATGAATTTATTTTCTAACTTGTTAGAAATATAGAAGAAGTTAAATGACATTGTTCCAACAAAGCTGATTCCTATAAAGATAGCTGCGATATAGAATATAACAATATTATTTGTTAAAGCAAACAATACACTTCCAATTGTCATGAAACTTAACATAATTGGTAAAGTTAGATTTTTAAATCTCTTAACAAGAATACCGAAGATAACTCCTGAAAGAATACCACTTAAGGCAAGAATCGTTAATAGATTTCTAGCTACATCAGGTTGATAGTGATATTTTTCTGCAAGTAGAGTAGGAATTTTGATAGTTGATCCCATATATGAGATTCCTACTAAAAATGTTAGAAAAGTTAAAAAGATAGTCTCTTTATGGAATTTAATACTAACTTTTTTATTATTTACATTTTCTGCGTTTGGTACAAATAATAGAAAAATTACGAATATAGGAAGAGCCAGAGCATAAACTAAAAATGTATATTGAATACCGTAGATTAATAAATATCCAGAAATAAATGTAGTTAATGCTTTTCCTATATTTAGAAATGCTGTTCTTAATCCAATCATAGTACCACGGTGTTCTTCATCAAAGAAGTCACTAATCATACTAATAGAAAGAGAATTAAATAAACCTATACCAGCTCCAAGGAGAAGTCTACTAATTAAAACAACTTTAAAGTTTGTTGTAAAAGCTGGTACAATACCAAAGATGAAAATTAGTAGTAGTCCTAGAAGAACTGTATTTTTTTTACCAATAAACTTAATAACTCCATTGCTAAGAAGAACAAAGATTGTTATCATCATAGCAGGGATTGTAGCTAAACTCTCAACAGAAGCCAGACCTATATTAGAGTTACTTGCATGATAAAAATTATATAGGTTTGGAATTACAGGAGAGATTGCAAGGTGTGACATTAATAATATAGAAATACTAAGTAGTGAAAACTTAGCGAATGAATTTAATTTCATTTTGTTTCTCCTTTTTTCTTAGATAATTAATGGGGCTGTCTCAAAAGTCCTAAAATTCAACAAGATTCATATGAGAATTTATATACGTAATGGTTTATTGATATGTAAATTTTCTTTATAAAAGTTTTTTAGATATCTAATAACCTGTGCGAGGGTGACTCTAAAAAATTGATTTATCCAAAATTACAATTTTTGAGTCACTCCCAAAAAAACTAAGTTGTTATGAAAACCATACTATATCAGTATAAAAAAAAATTTAATTGAGGTCAAGCGAAGTGAGATTAAAATAAGCAAAGTAAAAAAACTACTAATCAAGACTTGTTAAGAACAACAATATAAGATAAAATAGAGATAACAATAATTATGGAAAGGTTTTGAGAAAATGGCAAAAGCAGAAATTAGAAGAATAGTAATGGATATGGTAGATGAAAACTGCTATGTAGTTTATAAAGATGGACGTGGGGTTATCGTGGATCCAGGTGAAGGTTTCGATAGAATACAAAAAGCTGTGGAAGAATTAAATGTAAAAATTGAAGCGATATTATTAACACATGCTCACTTCGATCACATTATGTCATTAGATGAGTGTAGAAAACACTACGAAGTTCCAGTATATATTTCAGGATATGAACGTGATTGGTTACAAAACCCAGATTTTAATGGTTCAACATTGTTCCGTTTAAGAAGACCGCCTATGACTGATCCTGCAGAATTTGAATTTGAAGAAAACAAAAAATACGAAATTGCTGGTTTAAGTTTTACTGTATTACCAACACCAGGGCATTCTCCAGGAGGAGTATCGTTTGATTTTGGTAAGTTTATTGTTGTAGGAGATGCATTATTTAGAAGTGGTTTTGGTCGTTATGATTTATATGGATCAGATTATGATGCCTTGAAAAATTCACTAGGAAATGTATTATTTAAGCTTGATGGTGCGAAAATAGTATATCCAGGTCATGGAGATGAGACTACGATTGAAAGAGAAAGATCTTTAAATCTTATTGGTTGTTAATAACAGATAAGGGGAGATATTATGAGAAAATATATAGGAAGAATATATGTTGATTATTTTTTCTTTAATGTTTGGGCAATAAGCATAACATGTGTCGTGCTGGCTTCTGTGATTTTTAAACTTACCGGTTTTGAAGAAGTGTTCGGTGTAGATATCTATATAATTCTATGGGTTGTATTAGGGTTAGTGTTTCTAAATCATGTAATAGTTGTAATGTTAAGAGATAAATATGAATATAATACATTTTTTGAAATTACAGATGAATATTTTAAACTAGCTTCAACATTAATATATACATTCTTTAAGTTTGAGGAAGTAGCACCACTTAGGAATATACTAGATTATACAATAAAGCAAAATATATTATCGAAAAAGTTCAATATTTATAAGGTTAGTATAAACACTGGTTCAGAAAAATTAAGCTTTTATGTTTCTAAAAAAGATGTAGAACAGTTAGAAAACCTATTGTTAATTATACTAGAAAACAATCTTAATTATAGGAGGTATAAAGATGAAGAATATTAAAAAAAGTCGAGTGCACCCTATGGTTATTATGGATTCTGTAATTACTGGATTTAGATTATTTGGTATTTTTATGGTGCTGGCATTAAGAGAGCAGAGTTTGAAATATTATTTACTAGTTTTAGCAGGATTTCTTCTACTAATAGTAATAGGTATATTTGATTATTTCTTAAAAAGTTATGAAGTACGTGATGGGGCTCTAATTTACACAAAAGGAATAATAAATAAAGAAACAAAAAATATAAACCTTGAAAATATCCAATCGATTGATATGAGTTCTAATGTATTGTACCAAGTATTTAATCTGCTTTCGGTGGATATTAATCTTGTTGGAGGTAAAATTAGGATAAAACCTCTGAAGAAGGAAGTCGCATTAAACTTAATTGATATACTAAGAGAATTAAAACAAGATCAAGATGAATCAGAAGATATAACTTCAGATCAAGAAGAAAACGTACAGGAGTCTCAAAAAGAAATACTAAGATTGTCTGTGAAAGACCTTTCGTTTTATGGACTACTTAGGGTTAGATTCTTTGCAGCTTTGGGGTTAATATTAGCATTAAATGGTAAGATTCGAGATGTATTCAAATATCTCTTCGACAATGAAGCTTATTTTGACGAACTTCTTCAAAAAAATGCTAAATCAGTCGCAGGCAACATAACAGCCATATTTATAATAATTGGGATATTTATGATTTTAGTAGTAATTGCATCAATTATTCATACGATTGTAAAATATCATAACTTTATCCTTACGACTAAAGATAATAATTTACTATGTAAATATGGATTGTTAAATAAAAAATCATTAGTTATTGATATTGACAGGATTCAAAGTGTAAAATTGATATATCCTTTGCGTTATCGTTTCTTCGGACTTGCGAAATTATCTGTTGAAACCCTAACTAATAACGTATCAGAAGATTTAAGTGAGCAAAAATCTACGATAGATGTCCTACCTCTAGTAAAAAATGATTTTGCACAAAATTTTGTGAAAAATAATCTAGGTATTGATTTAGAGTACTATGAAAGTTTAGAAAGTGAAAAAATACAACAAAAAGCTAGAATTGCATTGTATCGTTGGAGTTTGTTTAATTGCAGTCCTCTACCGATAATAGTATTTGCAATAGTATATTTTGCTAATATTGATTTGAAGCTAGAGTATAAAGTTTTGGGTTCGCTTGCTCTTTATCTTATCTTGGTTTCGTATAGTATTTTAGTGAAAAACTATATGTTGAAATATAACGAGCTATCTTATGATAGATATTACTTTAAGAATACGTTTATGAGACAATTGACAATAATAACAGAATTTATTAAAGTAAAAAAAGTAGGAACAATTAATAGTAGGACGAACTATTTTATGAGTAAAAGAAATCTTGCTCATATATCAATAAATTCTATTGGGGTAAACTCAGATATTAAGTTGAAATATTATGATAGAGGATACAAAGAAAAATTAGAAAGAGATTTTATAGTTTCGGAGGTAGGTTATGAATAGAATATTTGAAAAAAAATCGTGTAATTTACCACAGAGGTCTGTACAATATATAAGAATACACTTTGGCATATATGCTCTAGTTCTCTTATCACCAGTTATTGGTAAAAGTGTATATGACTATTTTAAAACGGAAATAAATTATAAATTTCTTGGTCTAGGTATATTAGTGATATTAATAATATATGCTCTAGCGGCTTTAGTTATTCCACCTTTAGTAATTAGAAATTATTCTTATGAGATAGATGATATGGGAGTATCGGAAGTCGAGGGAGTATTTTTTAAGAGTAAAAAAACTTTGCCTTATAATACTATCCAAGATGTTACGATACATACAGGACCAATTTTAAATAAGTTTAAATTGGCTAATATACAAATAACAGGAATATATAGTAAATTATGGATTGATTATCTGCCCATTGAAGAAGCGGAGAAATTAAAAGAAAAAATTCTCCAAGAAAGAAGTAAATACAATATTGAATATTGATTTTATTATATCATTTTTACTTTATCGTTTGACAAATTAGAAAAAGTATATTAAAATCAATTATGCTGATAAAAGAAATATAAATACTTATCAAGAGTGAGTGAGGGATAAGGCCCGGTGAACTCCAGCAACCTAATCAATTGATTAAGGTGCTTTCCTTAGCAAAGTTTACTTTGAGCGATGAGGTAATAATAAAAGACCTTGTCTATGAGATAAGGTCTTTTATTTTATAATTAATAAGATATTAAGGATCTAGAAAAGATTTGTATTAATATCAGACAAAAATATTTTAAGGAGAAAGAAATGAGCAAAACATATTTATTTACATCAGAATCAGTTACAGAAGGACACCCAGATAAAATTGCTGACCAAGTATCAGATGCAATTTTAGATGCGATTTTAGAACAAGATCCATATGGACGTGTAGCTTGTGAAACTTGTGTAAACACAGGATTAGCAGTGCTTGTAGGAGAAGTTTCTACAACAGCAAATGTTGACTTCCAACAAATCGTACGTGATACAATTAATGAAATAGGATACAACGATCCTAATAAAGGATACTCAGGTGATCACATTTCAGTACTTGTTGGTTTAGATAAACAATCTCCAGATATCGCACTTGGAGTTGATAATTCATTAGAAACAAAACAACAAAAAGAAGAAAATGAAGTAGGTGCTGGAGACCAAGGGCTTATGTTCGGATTTGCAACTAATGAAACACCAACATTTATGCCACTACCAATTTACCTAAGTCAAAAACTTTCAAAACAATTAGCAGAAGTTAGAAAAAATGGAACTCTAACATACTTAGGTCCTGATGGAAAAGTGCAAGTAACAATCGAATACGATGTGAACCACAAAGTTAATAGAATTGATACAATCGTAGTTTCTACACAACACGATGCAGATGTGACTCAAGAACAGATCCATGCAGATATTAAAAAATACGTAATTGAGCCATGTTTAGATAGAGATTTATTAGATGAAAATACTAAATACTTTATCAATCCAACAGGAAGATTTGTAATCGGTGGACCAGTTGGAGATGCTGGACTTACAGGACGTAAAATTATTGTTGATACATACGGTGGATTCTCTCGCCACGGTGGTGGAGCATTCAGTGGTAAAGATGCTACTAAAGTAGATAGATCGGGAGCTTATATGGCTAGATATATCGCTAAAAACATCGTAGCTAGTGGTATCTGTGATAAAGTAGAGGTTCAGTTAGCTTATGCAATTGGAGTAGCACACCCAGTATCGATTTTTGTAGAAACATTTGGAACATCAAAAGTAGATGAAGGGGATATCGTTAAAACTATTAAAGAAGAATTCCGTTTAACACCAAATGGAATCATTGAGACTTTAGATTTAAGAAAACCAATCTTCAAGAAAACAGCAGCTTACGGTCACTTTGGACGTGAAGATGTAGAATTCACTTGGGAAAGAACTGACAAAGTAGAAGCATTTAAAAAATTACTAAAATAATAACAAAAAGCGTAGGATAGGTTATAAACTTATTCTGCGCTTTATAAATATTGGAGAAGTGGAAGAATATTTTACTAGGTGTTATGGAAATAATTAGAATCATGATCTATTATTCTATGAAATTATTCATTTTTTCTAGCATTTTAATTGCAAAAATTTTATTAATGTAGTTTAATATAAATAAGTACAAAAAGTGAAAAAAATATGAACAAATTGTGGAGGTAATTATGAACCTGTATGAACAAATAGGAGAAGAAAAGATTGATGAACTAGTTATGCATATGTATGATGATATTATACCAAATGATGATAGAATTAATCTTTTATTTAATGATGGTTTTGATAAAATCAAAATAGAACAAAAACGATTTTTCAGATTATTCTTAGGACAGCCAGGTCATTCGATTTTTGCTACACCCGATTTGAGAAAAAAGCATATGAAACTGCCTATTTCTATAAAAGAAGCAAAATATTGGTTAGAAGATTTTGAGTTAGCATTAGATAGATTAGATATAGATCCTGCAATTAAAAAATTTTTTAGTCAAAAAATTAATTCTTTAACGATGCAAATGATAAATACAATTTAAAAAAAGTAATCCCTCACTACTGAACTCAGTAGCGAGGGATTTGTTTATGCGACAACTTCGTCTTCATCCGATCTAGAGAATATTTCTCTTAGTGTCTCAGGAGAAGCGGTAGAAACAAATCTAATTGAAGATTTTATATTGTAAAGGAATGCTTCATCCTTGTGTATTTTGTTTGCAGTTAATGCTCCTTGGATGCTAGTGAACAACCATTCACTTACAGGATTACAAACATCTTCTGGTAGATTTCTATCGAATAATCCATCAGCAAGAAGTAAGCGCCAATTTTCCAATATATCACTACATTTTTCAGCGATAATTGGTGATAATTCTGCAGTTTCCATCGCTAACAATGTTAGAGAGAAACCACTGCGTTTACATGCTTTACCTTTTGATATAAAAAGCTCAAAAACAGTTGTTAAGTACTCCTCTAAAGTCCCTAATTTTGGAGAAATTGTTTTAAATTCTTTTTTTACATTACAGTTGATTTTATCTAGTGCTTCTAGATAAATTTCATCCTTTCCTTTAGGAAAATAATAATATACGCTTCCCTTAGGGGCTTTAGCTTTTTTTATGATATCCTGAACACTTGTCAGAGAATAGCCCTTAGTTCAAACGTTTTGGACAGTTGTTAAAATAATATTTTCTTTTACTTTATTATTTAACGTCATGTCATTCACTCCCTTGCTTTATTATTATAATTATATTATACAATTTTATGTTGCTAAAATCAATAATATATGATAAAAATTTTCTGTTATACTTGGATATACAAATACTGTATTATTTATAATTGTAACGTCTTATTATAGAATTCAACGGTGATGAATTATCTTAAGGTGTGTACTAAAATAATATAATAATTATTGAAAAATAAAACTTTGATTATGTAAAGTGGAAATTGTTTCAAATTTTGAGTTCTTTCCTTTGCAATATTTGTATTTAATCGACTTTTATAGTAAAATATAACATGATATTCAATAAGGAGACTGGTATGTTAAAAAAGAAAATGTTTCAACTTTGTGTTGAATTAACTAATGGAAATATGAGTTCTAAAGCTCTTAAAAAATTAACTAAGTCTAATTTAAGTAGATTAATGATTCAACCTTTTGCTAAGGTATATGATATTAATACAGAAGAAATCTTAGATGAAATTGATGATTTTAAAAATTTAAATGAATTTTTTATCAGAAAGCTACGACCTGATGCTCGACCAATTAATCAAGAAGAGGATTCTTTAGTGAGTCCTACTGATGGAGTTATTTCAGAAGTGGGAACTATAAGTGAAGATAGTACATTTATTGTGAAAAATCAAGTGTATAATGTTCAAACATTAGTCGGCGATAGTGAGCTAGCAGGTAAATATAAAGATGGTACATATATTATAATATATCTAAGTCCAAAGAATTATCACCGTATTCACTTCCCTATGAATAGTCAGGTAAAGGATGCATATAGTTTAGGTAAATATTCATATCCAGTTAATAATCTTGGATTAGAATTAGGAGATAATATATTAAGCTATAACTATAGACAAGTGTATAGACTTAATGGAAAAATAAATTATACATTAATCCCTGTAGGAGCTCAAAACGTTAATTCTATTATTCCGACGTATGAGAGTATTTATGTGAAAAAAGGAGAAGAGTTAGGGTACTTTGAGTTTGGTTCAACAGTAGTATTACTGTTTGAAAAAGATAATGTAATCTTAGAGGAAAACTTAGAGAATAAAGAAATCAAGATGGGAGAGAAAATAGCTACTATTTTATAATAGGCTATTGATAAAGGAAAATGGTACTAAAAAGATATTTTTCACCAGATGATTTTATAGAAAAGTATGAGTTTATTGATGTTGAGTATATGAATATGCACAACAAGAAGGTTATTATTTCTGATTTAGATAATACTTTAATATCATGGGATAGTAAAAAAGATACAAAAGAATTGAATAAATGGCTAAAGAAAATGAAAAAAGCTGGTTTCGATATTATTGTTGTATCTAATAATACAGAAGAACGTGTTGAGGAGTTCTGTAAAAAATTAAATCTACAATATGTAGCTGGAGCAAAAAAACCTTTGACAATTGGATTTAAAAGAGCTTTACAAAAATTAAATAGAAAACCTGAAGAAGCGATTATCCTAGGAGATCAAGTTTTAACTGATGTGCTAGGTGCAAAAAGTTTCGGAGTTATGAGTGTATTAGTAAAGCCTATATCTAAAACTGATGCATTCAAAACTAGAATTAATAGATTTTTTGAAGGGTTAATAATCCAAAACTTAACAAGAAGAAAAAAATTCCCTAAGATGAAAAGAGTAGGGTATAGATTAAAACATAAGAAAGAAAATGGAGGCCATATTGAGTAATAAAGTTTATTGTATAGGTTGTGGTGTTGAGATTCAAAGTGAAAATCAGAACAAACAAGGTTATTTACCAAAGAGTGTAGTAGAGAAAAGTATCGATGGTAATCTTGTTTGTAAAAGATGTTTTAGATTAAAAAACTATAATGAGGTATCTGATGTGCAACTTGGAGCTGAAGACTTCTATCAACTTATCAAAACACTATCAAAAAAAGATGCATTAATTGTAAAAGTAGTAGATATTTTTGACTTTTCTGGAAGTTGGATTGAAGATGTAGTTGATATTGTAGGAAATAATAAAGACATAGTACTTGTAGCTAACAAGTTAGATTTATTACCTAAATCTGTTAAGCAAAATAAAGTAAAACAATGGTTATTTAAGATGCTGAAAGCTAAGGGCATTAAAGTAAAAGATATTCTTTTAATTAGTGCGATAAAAAATCAAGGTGTTGAAGAAGCAGCAAGTCGTATAGATGAATTACGAAATGGTAAAGATGTTTATATAGTTGGAGCAACAAATGTCGGTAAATCTACATTTATTAACAAACTTATCGAACTTACAACTGGGGACAAGAATGTTATTACAACTTCTCACTTCCCGGGGACAACGCTAGGGATGATAGAGATACCATTAGATCGTGCTACTAGTATTTATGATACACCAGGTATTATTCTGGATTATGATATAGCTCATTATCTTGATGCGCAAAGTCTAAAATTAGTAATGCCAAAAAAAGAAATTAAGGCGCGTGTATTCCAGTTAAATGCTGAACAAAGTTTATTCTTCGGTGGTATGGCTAGAATGGATTTTGTAGAAGGTGAGCGTCAAAGTTTCACATTATATGCATCTAATTTAGTAGAAATCCATCGTACAAAACTAGGTAATGCAGATCAATTATTTGAAAAGCATTTAGGTACATTATTAAAACCGCCGTTTGAAGATAATATTTCTATATTCAACAAACAAGTTAAGAAAAGTTTCACTATTGACAGTAGAAAGATGGATATTGTAATTTCTGGATTAGGATGGATTACTGTAAATAGCGATAGTGGATGCAAAATTGATATTCATGTACCAGAAGAAATCGAAGTATTTGTACGTGAATCGATAATATAGTAAAAGAAAAGAGGATAAGATGTTAAAAGGAAAACAAAAAAGACAATTAAGAGCATTAGCTCATCATTTATCACCAATTTTCCAAGTAGGGAAATCAGGTGTAAATAGTGATATGATTCAAGGAATTAGAGATGCGTTAGAAAAACGTGAATTATTAAAAGTAAGTATTTTACAAAACTGTGAAGAAGATAAAGATGAGGTTGCTCAAATTCTATCTGAACGTACTTCATCTGAATTAGTTCAAGTAATTGGACACACTATTGTATTATACAAACAAAGTTCTAAGGAAAAGTATAGAAAAATAGAGTTGGTGAAATAAGATGTCAATTGCGCTTTATGGTGGTAGTTTTGACCCGATTCATATAGGTCATCTAATTACTGCCGAAACAGCACTAGATACTTATGATTTAGAGAAAGTTATTTTTATTCCTTCGTATATTACACCGTTAAAAGGTAGAGAACTTGAAGCTAGTGATGAAAATAGGTTTGAGATGACGAAACTAAGTACTAAAGGCAACTTAAAGTTTGAAGTAAGTGACTATGAAATATCAAATGAGGGTGTAAGTTATAGTTATAATACTGTTAAGTATTTTAGTGAATTGTATAAAAATGAAAAAATCTATTTTATTATTGGAACAGATAGAGCCAAAGATTTAAAAAAATGGTATAATATAGGAGAACTAGCAAAACTTGTAACTTTTATTTTTGTTGCTCGTGATGAAGAGGATTTATATAAAGTAGTAGAAGGGGATGTTTTTTATAAATCTATTAGTTATGAGATAATGAAATCACCGATAATTGAGATAAGTTCTAGTTTAATTAGGAAAAATTTAAAAAACAAGAAAAGTATTAATTATATGATTACTGATGAATGTAGGTCATATATAGAGGAGTTGAGTTTATATGGAATATCAAGAAATTCAAAATAGAGTGAAAGAAATATTACCAGAAAAAAGATATGAACACACATTAAGAGTTGTGGAAGTAGCGAAACATTTAGCAAAAGTTCATGGAGCAAATGAAGAAAGAGCCGCATTAGCAGCTTTAGTACACGATGTTTGTAAACCAATGGATGAAGTCTTAATGAAGAAATACGTAATTTTACATAATTTAGATGTTAATTTATTAGACTATCCAGTAGAGGTTCTTCACGGACCTGTAGCAAGTGCATTTATCGAAGAAGAATTTGGTGTAGCAGATGAAGAAGTTAAACTTGCTGTTGCTAACCACACATTTGGTAGAAAGCACATGACATTATTAGAGAAAATAATTTTCATATCTGACTATACTGATCCACAAAGGAAACACCCACACTTAGCAGAGGTTACAGAAGTATCTCAGTATGACTTAGATGAAGCGGTAAGACTTGCTGCTAAGTATACGTTAGTTTATTTAATCGATAATGATGAAAGAATTTATCCATCATTATTAGATTGTTATAACTATTATAATATTAAAAACTATCGTGTCGGATTTAAAGAAAAAAATAAAGATAAAATTTTAACTGATGAAAAAACAATCACGATTAGAAATAAGAGTGAGGCACACTTCAAAAAAGGTGATTTATTAGAAGCTACGACTTATGAAGATCCTGATACAGTGTTTGCTACATTAGAAGTTGATTTAGTTAAACCTGTAACAAGAGATACTTTAACAGAACGTTATGCTAAGTATTATGGTGTTACTCTAGATGAATTAATCGATAAACTAGCTAAAAGATACCCAGAAGATGATGTACTTTATGTGGTAATGTTCCATATTATAAAAAAATAAAATAAAGAAAGAGGATGAAAATGGAAGTAGAAAACTTATTAAAAGTTGTTGTAGATGCATGTGATGATAAACACGGTTATGATATCGTTGCTTATGATTTAACTCAAGCAGGAGTATTATATGACTATTCTGTAATTTGTCACGCTCCTACAAATAGACAAGTAGAGGCAATTGCTCAAGAAGTAAGAGAACAAGTATTAGAAAATGGTGGAGAAATTCACAGTACAGAAGGTCTAAGAGAAGCTAAATGGATTCTTATGGACTTAGGTGATGTAGTAGTAAACATCATGACTCGTGATGATAGAGAATACTATGAATTAGATGCGCTATTTGAGAAATATCCTATAAAAGGTGTATAATATGTACGAAAATTTAAGTATTGTTTATGATAAACTAATGGATGTCGACTACGATGCTTATAAAAATATTATTGGTCAAGAATTAGAAGATAGAGAAAATCTTCTAGTTCTTGATTTAGGTTGTGGTAGTGGTGCAATGCTACCAACTCTAAAAAAATATGGAGAAGTATTCGCAGTAGACAATAGTGAACAAATGCTGGCGATAGCTAGTGAAAAAGTTCCTGGTTGTAATTATTTTGCGATGGATTTATTAGAAATCTCATCGCTAAATATAGAATTTGATTTTGTATTAAGTGCATTTGATGTATTTAATTATCTGTCGGATTTTGAAGAGTTTAAACTAGGATTAAAAGAAGTGCACTCATCTTTAAAGGAAGGTGGGAAATTTGTATTTGATATCCACACTCCAAAAAAAGTTAAGGATATGTTAGAAAAACAAGTTTTCGGTTATGAAGATGAGGAAATTAGTTATCTGTGGTTCACATATGAAACAGAAAATTCTCTAGAGGTGGAGAGTGAACTGTCGTTCTTTATAAAAGAAAACAATGGTTTATATAGAAAACTTGAACAGTTTCATTCACAAAGAACTTATGAAATTGAAAGTGTCCTTGCTGAAATTCAAAATATTGGATTTAAAGTTAAAAATTATTTCTGTGACTTTGATAAAAACAATAAAAAATATGCTGAATCAGATAGAATAATTTTTATTTTGGAGAAGTAGTATGGTAGTTGATTTTAAAAAAACTCTTAAGCATTTATATGCCCCTAAGACTAAACCAAGTATTGTTAATATAGAGAATGCTAATTATATTGCAGTTAGGGGGAGTGGGGACCCGAATGATGACAATAGCGAGTATAAGGGGTTGACCCAAAAGTCTTAAAATTTGACAAAGTTCATATGAGAACTCATAGACGCAGTGGTTTATTGATATCTAATTTCGCTTTAGAAAAGCTTTTTAGATATCTAATAAACTGTGCGGGGGTGACTCGACAAAATCGATTTCTACGAAATCACGATTTTTGAGTCACTCCCATCCTGTAGTGTATGCTATAAAGATGAGTAAAAAAGGAGAATATAAAATTCCTAATTACTTTGATTTTGTTGTTCCGCCGTTAGAAGGGTTTTGGTGGCAAGAAGGAATAGAAGGTGTTGATTATAGTAATAAACAAAATTTTAAGTTTATTTCATTAATACGTATGCCAGATTTTGTTACAAAAGAAGTATTTGAGTGGGCTATCAAGCAAATAACGGAAAAGAAAAAAGAAGATTTCTCAAAGGTTGAATTTTTTAGCTATTATGAAGGAACTTGTGTCCAATGTATGCATATTGGTCCCTATGATAAAGAGCCAGAAACTGTTACTAAGATGCACGAATATATGATTTCTGAAGGTTATGAATTAGACATTAATGAGATGAGATTCCACCATGAAATTTATATTTCTGATGTGAGAAAAACTGCACCTGAGAAGCTTAAAACAGTTATTAGACATCCTATTAGGAAAAAATAGTAAACTTGATTCTAGTATTACTAGAATCAAGTTTTTTATGAATTGACATTATATGATTAAAATAGTATTATAGTTACAGATGTAACTGAAAAAAAGGATGATAATAAATGGAAATTAATATTTCGGAAGCGGAATGGGAAGTAATGCGAGTAGTCTGGAGTAATAAAGAAACTACAAGTAAGTTTGTAATTGATACTCTAGGTGAAGAAAAGTCTTGGACACCATCAACTATTAAGACTTTACTGTCGAGGTTAGTTGAAAAAGGATTTTTAGAAACAAGAAAACAAGGGAATAAATTTTTATATTCGGCGAATTGTGTAGAAGATGAATGTTTAGATATACTAACACAGAACTTTTTAGAGAGAATTTGTGAAAGAAGAACGCATGTTATTGTTAAGAATATAATTGAGACTGATAATTTAAGTAAAAGTAATATTGATGAAATTATTGAGTTGCTTAAAGAAAAAAGAAAAACAGCAGCTGAGGTTATTACGTGTAAGTGCCTAAAAGGGCAATGTAGCTGTGCAGCGAAACACGGATAAGAGAGGGATTATTGTATGGAAAATAGTAAACAAAAGATACTTATAACAGGAGCTTCAAGTGGTCTTGGTCGTGAGTTAGCGCACCAGTATGCACAAAAAGGGAATGTGGAGTTGATATTGGTAGCTCGCAGAAAAGAGGCTCTAGAAAAAGTTGCTAAAAAATGTGAAGCTTTTGAAAATGTTAAGACTAGAGTATATAGTGTGGATATAGGTTCTCAAGAACAGGTAGAGAACCTACTTTCGTCTGTAAAAGATATTGATATACTTATCAATGGTGCAGGCTATGGGATTATGAAAGATTTTAGTGAATTTAGCGATCATGATGTTGTGAATATGTTTGATACAAATGTTATAGGAACTATTCAACTAACAACTGAAATTGCTAAAAGAATGAGAGAAAGAAAATCTGGAACTATTGTAACTATAGCTTCTCTAGCAGGAAAAATAGCTACACCAAAGAGTTCTGTTTACTCTGCTACAAAATTTGCTTTAATTGGATACTTTAATTCTTTGCGTTTAGAATTAAAAAAAGATAATGTTCATGTTATGACTGTAAATCCAGGGCCTGTAGCTACAAATTTCTTTAATATAGCTGATGAAGATAAGAGTTATCAAAAAGCAATGGGTGGTAAAACATTAACCCCTAAACTAGTTGTTAGTAAGATAATAAAAGGTATTGAACAGAAAAAACGTGAAGTTAATTTACCATTTAAGCTAGTTTTAGCTGTTAAAATTAGTCAATTATTCCCAAGATTAAGCGACAGAATACTTTTAAGAATGTTTAAATAAGAATATTGAATCGAGATTGGATTATATCTAATTTCGATTTTTTTAATTTTTAAAAGAAAATAAATATATTGAAAAAAGTACGTTTTTAAATCGTTATCATAAAAAAATATTCAAATTTCAGTTGAAAAACACGTATTATTGTGATATTATGTAAATACTAAATTACAAATAAGAAAGCGAGAAAAAAAGTTATCATGAAGAAAAAAAAATATACATTAGCGTCAGCTACAATCGTAGGGTTAGCAATAGCAACTTCAGGAGGAGCTGCATTCGCAGATGAGTCAACACCAGCTCCAGCAACTTCGCCAGTAGCTGCACCATCATCAGTGCCGTCTGAGGCTCCAGTATCTCCGACGACAGGAGACGCAAAACCAGCAGTTCAATCAACTGATTCAACAGAACCATCATCATCAGCTGCACCAAAAACAACTGAAAAAGATATAGTATTAGTTCACACTAATGATGTTCACGGACGAATCGTAGAAGAAAAAGGTCGTGATAAAAATACATCAGTTGTTGGTGATGCAAAATTAGCAACAGTAATCGAAAATGAACGTACTAAAAAAGATCAAACAACTGTAGTTCTAGATGCAGGGGATGCATTCCAAGGTTTACCTATCTCTAACTCAACAAAAGGGGAAGCTCGTGCAGAAATTTTAAATAAAATTAATTACGATGCTATGGCAGTAGGTAATCATGAGTTTGACTTCGGTTTAGATGAAGCTAAAAAGTATAAACAAATTTTAAAATTTCCTCTATTAAGCTCAAATACTTATGTTAATGGCGTACGTTTATTTGAAGCTTCTACAATCATTGATAAAGATAAAAGTGTTAAAGGTGATGAGGTTGTTGTTATTGGGGTAACAACACCAGAAACTGCTACAAAAACACACCCTAAAAATGTTCAAGGTGTAACATTCAAAGATCCTATTCCAGAGGTACTAAATGTAGTTAAAGAAATCCAAGCAAAAGCAAAAGCTACTGGTGATGACTATAAAACATATGTTGTTCTAGCTCATCTTGGAGTAGATACAACAACACCTAACGAATGGAGAGGTTCTACTCTTGCCGACGAACTATCTAAAAGTCCTTTATTAAAAGGGAAACGTGTAGTAGTAATCGATGGTCACTCTCACACAGTAGAATCAAAAACATATGGAGACAACGTTACTTATAACCAAACAGGAAGTTATTTAAATAACATTGGTAAAGTTACGTTAAAACCAAATAGTTTATTAGGAACTCCAAGTTTAATTAAAGCTTCAGAAACTACTAATGTTAAACCTAATGCTGAAGTTAAAAAGTTAGTTGATGAAATTAAAGCGAAATACGATGCGGAAAATGCTGTTGTTGTTGTGAAAAATAGTCCTGTTGAGTTAAGTGGTACTCGTGAAAATGTTCGTGTACGTGAAACTAACTTAGGAAATGTAGTAGCTGACTCACTTTATGAATATGGTCAAACTGGATTTAAAAATAAAACAGACATCGCAGTAACAAATGGTGGTGGTTTACGTGAAACTATTGCTAAAGATAAACCTATTACAAAAGGTAGTGTAATTGCAGTTCTTCCATTCGGTAACACTATTTCTCAAATAAAAGTTACTGGTCAAAATGTATTAGATATGTTTGAAAAATCTCTAGGATCTATTTTACAAGTTGATAAAGCTGGTAAAACTGTTTTAGATGAAAATGGACAACCATTATTAGAACCAAGTGGAGGTTTCTTACACGTATCAGGAGCTAAAGTATACTACGATACAAATTTACCTTCTGGAAAACGTGTATTACGTGTAGAAGTTAAGAACCATGACACAGGTGCATATGATAAATTAGATTTAAATAAAACATATTACCTAACTACAAATGACTTCTTAGCAGCAGGTGGAGACGGATATACAATGTTAGGTGGAGCACGTGAAGAAGGACCATCTATGGATGAAGCATTCAAAAATTATTTAGAAAAAGCTGATTTAACTAAATATGCAGTAGTAAATCCAAACTCACGTACAATTTCTGTAGACTCTAAAACATATAAATTTGAAACTGAAAAGCCTCAATCGTCAAATGGACAAGATGCTCCAGTTTTAGTAAAAGAAGAATTAGTAGTAACACGTCATATTGATGCAGCAGGAAATGAACTTGCACCAGTAGAGCTTGGAGAAAAAACGCCTAAAGTTCTTAAAGGATATAACACAGTTTCAACATCTAAAAAAGAAGAAATTATAACTCATGTGTATGAAGTAGAAAAAACTAGTGTTAAACCAAGTGAAAAAGTTGCTAAAAAAGCTAATGCTACTAACAGTGAGAGAAAATTACCTAACACAGGTCTTAACTCAGTTGCTACAGCATCATTAGGTGTAGTTGTGTTATTAGCTGCACTAGCATTAAGAAAAAGAAAAAATAGATAATAAGATTTTAATAAATATATAGTATTAAAGTTTCTCAAAAAACATTGACAAGGTATTCCTAACTTGATATACTTAAATAACAAAATTAAAATTACACTTTGAAAAGAAGAGTAATAGTTGATATTTGCTTAGAGAGTCTCGTTGGGTGAAAAGAGATCAAATTTGATACTATGAAGATGGTCTTTTCGTGTTAGTAGTTGAATAGTTAAACTGCTACGGGTAGCCCGTTATAGCTAAGAGTATTGAGATTTAATTTTTTAGTACTTTTTGAGATAGTATTTGTGAAAATACTATAAATCAAGGTGGTAACACGTCTATAGATACGTCCTTGTGGAAGTTAATTGCTTCTACAAGGATTTTTTCTTTGTGTAATGTTATTTTTTCTTTTTAAGAAATGATAAAGAAGTTTATTTTTATATAAAAATAAACATTAGAGGAAATTTTGTAAATTTGAATATAGAATATTTAAAATATTGAGATTAAGTAATATTTGGAATGATAATTCTTTATACTTTATTAAGAGAAATATTAAAAGTTAGAGTTCTTCCTAAATATTATACAAATTTTTAAAAAAATATTTTAATAGTCTATGTCAGAAAAAATTATGAAATAATAATATTTTTCAAGAGTTATAGTACTGATAATAAATATTATTGGATGGAAAAATTTTCTTAAATATGGTAAAATAAAGTATTGAGAAATCAACGATTAAATTTCTAATGAAAGAGATTAAAGGAGATTATATGATTAATAAATTAGGATGGAAAATTGGTGGAGAACAAGGTGAAGGGCTAGAAAGTACAGCCGAAATCTTCTCTACGGTAATAAATACACTAGGTTATCACATGTATTCTACAAGAGATTTTGCAAGTAGAATTAAAGGTGGACACAGTAATAGTAAAATTTGTATTTCAGAAGAAAGAATTAATGTTATTGACTATAAGACAGATATTCTTATAGCCTTTGACCAAGCTACATTAGATAGTTATATTCCAGAATTGGATGAAAACAGTATTATTATTGCGGATGCTAAGATTAAACCAGAAATTTCAGAAGAAATTAAAGGATTAGTTGCGGTATTCCCAATTACTGATTTAGCAAAAGAAATTGCAAATCCAATCATTAAAAACATTATTACACTTGGGATTTGTTCAGCATTATTAGATATTGATTCAAAAATATTCTATGATATGATTGAAGCAAAATTCTCTAGTAAAGGTGAAGAAATCGTAAATACTAATATTCAAGCCTTCGATAAAGGTCGTGAGATCATGAATGATTTTATGGCTGAAAATAATATTAATGATAAGTATTATCTAAAAAAATTAAATCCAACTCACAAGAATATGTGGTTAGTTGGTAACCATGCAGCGGGTCTTGGTGCACTAGCAGCAGGATGTAGAATGTATGCAGGATATCCAATTACACCAGCTACAGAAATTATGGAATATTTATTTGATAAACTTCCACTAGTAAATGGTGCATATATCCAAACAGAAGATGAGATTGCAGCGTTAGGTGTTGCTATTGGGGCAAACTTTGCAGGAGTTCGTGCTATGACAGCTACTTCTGGACCTGGTATCTCATTAATGACAGAGTTCTTAGGTATGGCAGCGATGGCAGAACAGCCAGTTGTTATAGTCGATGTTCAAAGGGGAGGACCTTCTTCAGGACTTCCGACAAAAACTGAACAATCAGATATTTTCCACGCAGTTTATGGTGGAACAGGAGATGCGTCTCGTATTGTATTAGCTCCAATATCTGTAGAAGATTGTTTCTACACTATGATTGATGCATTCAATATGGCAGAAAAATTCCAAACACCTGTTATTGTCTTAATGGATTTACAATTAGGTATGAACAAAGCTACAGTACCTAACTTTGATTTTAGTAAGGTTCAAATCGATCGTGGTAATCTATTAAAACAAGAAGAAATCACAGAAGAAGATATTATTTACTTCAAACGTTATGCGACTGATGTATTAGTTTCAAATAGAACTATCCCAGGTCAAAAAGGTGGAATCCACAACGCGAACAGTTATGAACACTCTGTTGTGGGATTACCTTCTGAGGTTAAACGTAATACAATACGTCAAAAAGAAAAACGTTCTAATAAGATTGAATCTGCATTAGTAGAAAAACCATTCGAACTAAATGAATATAACGATGAAAAAGATATTCTATTAGTAGGTGTAAATTCAACATATGGAGTTCTAAATAAGGCTGCTAAGCAATTACAAGAACAAGGTATGAAGATTGATACTATGCATATTCGTCAAATTTACCCAGTTGCTCAGCCTATTCGTGATACATTTGATAAATATAGAAAGATTTATATTGTCGAGCACAACCACAATAAACAGTTACGTACTGTAATAGCAAGTAAATATCATAATTCAGAAAAAATTGGTAGTTTACTGAAATATGATGGAGATATCTATTATACTCACGAACTTGTTGAACAATTACTAGAGGAGGAGAAATAATTTGAAAGTAACATTAAAAGATTATAAAAATGATGTTAAGCCCGATTGGTGTGCCGGTTGTGGAGACTTCTCGGTACTTGCGGGTATAAATAGAGCTGTTGTAAATCTGGGGATTAAACCTGAGAATGTCGTAATCTCTGCAGGGATTGGATGTTCTGGAAAAATTAGTGGATATACAAGAGCATATGGAGTTCAAGGATTACATGGACGTTCACTACCAGTTGCTCAAGGAATAAAATTAGCTAACCAAGACCTAACAGTTTTTGCTATGGGTGGTGATGGTGATGGATATGCTATCGGAATTGGACATGCTGTTCACGCTATGAAACGTAACGTAAACATGACATACGTAGTAATGGATAACCAACTATATGCCTTAACAAAAGGTCAAATGTCGCCTAAGTCTGATGAAGGTTTGATAACAACTACAACTTTAGAGGGTGTAATGGAAAAACCATTGTCAGCTATGAAAATTGCCTTATCTTGTGAAGTTACATTCTTAGCGCAAGCATTCACTGGTGATATGAAAGAAATGATGCAAATCTTCGAGGAAGCTGTTAATCATGATGGATTCTCACTAGTTAACGTGTTCAGCCCATGTAAAACATATAACTACAAAAATACGCCAGCTTGGTATAAAGAACACTTAACAAAACTTTCTGATATCGAAGGTTATGATAATACTAATAAATTAGAAGCGTATAGAGTCTTGGAAGAACATAACGACCTTGTAACAGGGGTAATTTACAAAAATGAGAAAAAACCTCATTACGAAGACACTTTACGTAATTATAAACGAGATGAACCTATTGCTCATCAAAACCTAGAATTTAGTGAGGAATTATTTAACTCGTTATGTGATGAATTTAGATAAGAGGTAAAATATGAGATTAAAAAGAATATTATTGCCATTAGTTGCTGCATATGCAGGATATCGTGTTTATCAAAAAACAGAAGAGCAAGAATTAAATAATGATCACATAGATAGGTGTAGAAACAAATTAATCGCATTAGGTTATGATGTTATAGATAGCTATACGCTAAACTTAAAAGAAAACTCATATTTAATGTTCTATTTTGTAAATGATAATATCGAGTATGAAGTCCGCTATGATAAAGAAAGTGAAACAATAGAGTACATAAAAGAGGTATAAGAAAATGAGTAAATCAATAGAAAGATTCAGAGAATTAACAATGTTAGACGGGACATCAGGGTTTGAAAATGAAGTTTCAAAATATTTAGAAGAAAATTTATCTAAATATGCTGATGAGATTAAGTTCGATAATCTTGGCGGAATCTATGCTATTAAAAAGTCTAAAAAAGAAAATGCTAAAACAGTTATGATTTCAGCTCACATGGATGAAGTTGGATTTATCGTAACTAAAGTATTACCAAATGGTATGCTTAAATTCGAAACACTTGGTGGTTTTAGGGAAGATGTTCTTTTAGCTCAAACTTACACAGTAACTTCATATGAAGGAAAAAAATTCACTGGAGTAATAGGGTCAATTCCTAAACACTTCACTGCAGGAGTAGCGCAAAATGTAAAAATTAGCGATATGACTATAGATGTAGGTGCAGCTTCAAGAGAAGAAGCTTTAGAAATGGGAATTCGTGAAGGTGCATTTGTTACACCAAAAACAACATTCGAACAACTTACTGAAAACAGATTTATGAGTAAAGCTGTTGATAACCGTTACGGATGTGTAATTATTACAGAAATCTTAGAAGAATTTGCTGATAAAGAATTAGACTTCAATCTAGTAGTTTGTGCTACTGTTCAAGAAGAAGTAGGTCTTCGTGGAGCAACTGTGGCAGCAAATATGATTAAACCTGATGTATGTTTCGTTGTAGACTGTAGTCCAGCAAACGACATGGACGGAAAAGAAACAAGTAATGGTCGCCTTGGAGAAGGATTCTTAGTAAGATTAGTTGATAGAACTATGGTACTTCGCGCTAACATGAGAGAAAAAATCGTAGCACTTGCTGAAGAAAATGGAATTAAATACCAATACTTCACTTCACCAGGAGGAACAGATGCTGGTAATATTCACCAAGCATTAAATGGTATTCCAACAACTGTAATCGGTATTTGTGCACGTTATATTCACACTCACAATGCAGTATTCGATATCCGTGATTACTACGCAGCTAAATCAATTTTAGGAAAATTATTAGAAACTATTGATGATAAATTCATTGAAGATGTAAGAAAATAAAAAAATGAGGATAGAAAAAAATTTCTATCCTCATTTTTTTATCTTTTTCTTTTACTTCTTCGATATTGTTGAGGTTCTTCCTCATAATAGTTATTGTTGTTATTCTCGTATACAGGATCAAAAGGATGAGAATCATCAATATATTGATTTTCATCATATTTTTCTTCGTATCTTTCATAATATTCATCTTCCATATATTCTTCGTGTATAGTAGCATTAATTTTAACAATTATTCCGAAGAGAATACTATTGGCTATTAATGAACTTCCACCATAACTTATAAATGGCATGCTTATACCAATTACAGGAATAATACTAAGTGTTGAAAAAATATTGATGAAGAATGAGAAGCAAAAACTACAAATAGCTAATAAAATAAAGTAGTAGCTGTAGTTACCTTGCTCGCATTTTTTCATTATATTAAATAATCTTAGTATAAATATAAAAAATATAGTTAAGAAGATTGCAGCACCGATAAATCCAAAGTTTTTAGCAACTATAGAAAAGATAAAATCATTAAATTGTTCATCAATATAGTTTTTATTTTTAGCGAATGTACCTGTAAGTCCACCTAATTTAATCTCACTAAGAACTTGAGTGATTTGGTAAGAGTAATCAAGCTTATAGGCTTCAGGATTTAACCATGAAAGGATACGATTAAGCTGATAAGATTTTAATCCAACTAGACTAAGAAGTCTTGGGAAATATAAGGCAGCAAGAATAATAATTGCTAGTCCAGCTATAACTACAGAGTAAATTCTGAATAATGTCTTCCCTTTATTGCAGACTAAAAAAACTAAGCCTAAGAATAAAAAGATGAAAAATAAGCCATTACCTAAGTCATTTTCTTTAGCGACCAATACGAAGGGTATTGAAATTATTAATGATATTTTTAAAAGTTTTACAGTATCTGTATTATCTTTGAAACTCTTTTCTTTTATCAACATACTAATCATAGCTACTGTGGCTATTTTACCAAATTCTGAAGGTTGTAAAGTGAATAGTCTGAGATTGTACCAACTACGTGCACCATTTACGATAGGAGCAAAATTATTAGGTACTAAGAATATTCCAACCAAAAGAACTAGTGCGAATAAATAGAATGCTATAGAGAATTTTTCTATATAATCTATTGGTATTTTCTGAAGTAAATATATTATTCCAAGACCAATTAAATAGAAAACAAATTGCTTAAGGAATAATGTAGGTGTTTTATTGTTATTATATTCAGCTAGTAGTATAAATAATAAACTAGAAAAACTAAATATAAAATAAAAAATCAATATCGATAAATTTGTTTTATTTTTTATGAAATTTAACATAAGTCAACTCCTTTGTTGTAATTATACAATATTGAAAGGATATAAGCAACTTATGAGAAATCTACTATGAGAAATCTATTAAAGAAAGTTGAAATTCTATTGTTATATATATTGTACATATAGTAACAAAACTCCAAATTTAATGTATAAATTATATATGTAAATTGTTGTAGTTAATATGAGAGAAAATAAGATTTATGAAATTTTGATGCTTAAAGAAGTTTTATAGAGGTATTGTTTATATGATAAAAAGTAAGGTTTCTAAAATTAGAGGAAAATTCAAATATAAGACTATTGCATAAAAAATGTATATATTCTGAATTTAATTTATGACTTTCTTCCATAGGCTATAATATTTTTTATATGTTTTACCACATGTCACACTACTAAAAACTAAGCTTTTATGCTAAAATTATATATGTTATAAATACATGGAAGAAATAAAGAGAAAGGAACTTTTGAGATGAAATATACTCCAATGATAGAACAATATCTGAAGATAAAAAAAGATTATCAGGACATGTTTTTATTTTACCGTCTTGGTGATTTTTATGAGATGTTCTTTGAAGATGCGACTAGAGCATCAAAAATATTAGAAATAACCTTAACTGCTCGTGATGGAGGAGCTGAAAAAATTCCTATGTGTGGAGTTCCATTTCATTCATCAGCAACTTACATTGATACTTTAGTAAATAATGGCTATAAAGTAGCTATATGCGAACAAGTTTCAGAACCTGGTCAAGGGAAAATCGTGGAGCGTAAAGTAGTTCAAGTAATCACACCAGGGACTTATATGAACTACAAAAACTATGATGAAAATAACTACCTAGGTAGTGCATATGTAAAGGATAATAATATCTACTTCGCATTTTGTGATATTATGACAGGGGATAGCCGATGCACTGTACTAAAAACTATGGCTGACCTCCAAGATGAGGTACTAAAAAATAATATTAAAGAAGTAATTAGCATAAAAGATCAAGAGTTGGATATCAGTGCTTATATTACTGAAGTTGAATTGAATAATGATATTACTAAGGAAAAAACAAGTAATCTTACTGACACCAATCTGCGTATTGCATGTGATGTTCTTTTAGATTATATTGAAAAAACTCAAAATAAAGATATTTCAAGCTTAAAAGATTTTGAAGTATATTTCAAAGATAAGTTTGTTTATATGACGAACTATTCGTTAAAAAACTTAGAAGTTACTCAAAATATGGCTAATGGAGGTAAGAAGGGTTCTCTTCTTAGTATTGTAGATAAAACATCAACAGCTGCGGGATCAAGAAAACTTAAAAAATGGTTAGAAAACCCACTACTGGATCTTAAAGAAATTAAAAAACGTCAGGAAATCGTAGAAGATTTTACTAAACATTATTTTGAAAAAGCGGATGTAAAAACTAGTTTGAAAGAAGTATATGATCTTGAGAGAATTTCTACAAAAGTCTCTTATAATATTGTAAGTCCTAAGGAATTATTAAATCTAAAGAAAACATTGGCTCAAATTCCAGAAATTAAGAAATTGTTATTAGGATTTGAATCAAATAAACTAAAAGATATAGCAGAGAATATTGATGAATTAACGGATTTATATGACTATCTTGAAGCGACAATCCATGAAGAAGCTGGTCAAACTGTTAAAGAAGGAAATGTAATTAAATTAGGCTTTAATGAAGAATTAGATAGTTATAAGAATGCTAGTAAGAATGGAAATAGAATATTACTAGAAATTGAAGAACGTGAAAAAGAGAGAACTGGTGTTAAAAATCTAAAAGTTGGATACAATAAGATTTTCGGTTACTTTATCGAAGTATCTAAAGTAGGGCTTAAGACTATAGATCCAACAGAACTAGGTTATCATAGGAAACAAACACTTTCTAATTGTGAGAGATTCGTATCTGAAGAACTGAAAAAAGTTGAAGAACATATCGTGAATTCTAAGACAAAAATTGAAGAGTTAGAATTACAATTATTCCAAGAAGTTAAGACGAAAATTCATAATTATATTGTAAGATTACAGAGAGTTGCTAATACTTTAAGTGATATTGATGTGTTTGTTTCATTATCTGATGTAGCGGAAGAATATGGTTATGTAAAACCTGAATTCAATGATAATAATATTATTGATATTGTTGATGGCCGTCACCCGATTGTTGAAAGAAATGTGAGTGCTGATAGTTATATTAGTAATGATTGCAAAGTAGATAAAGATAATAATATCTTGCTTATTACAGGACCTAATATGTCTGGTAAATCTACTTATATGAGACAACTTGCTCTTATAGTGATTCTTGCACAAATCGGATCTTTCGTTCCGGCGACTTCTGCGAATTTACCAATTTTCGATAAAATATTTACGAGAATAGGTGCAAGTGATGATCTTGCAGGTGGTAAATCAACGTTTATGGTTGAGATGATTGAGGCGAAGAACGCCTTAGTAGAGTCTACTGGAAATTCATTATTAATTTTTGATGAGATAGGTCGTGGAACATCGACTTATGATGGTATCGCCTTAGCTCAATCGATATTAGAATACATTAATAATACTATCAAATGTAAAACATTATTCTCAACTCACTATCATGAGCTTACAAAGTTAGAAAATATTACCCAGGGAATAAAGAATATTCACGTTTCTGCAAAAGAAGATCATGGAAAACTAATTTTCTTATATAAAATTAATGAAGGGCCTATCGAGAAGAGTTATGGTATTCATGTAGCTCAACTTGCTCATCTACCAGAAGATGTTATCGTAGGTGCTAATAAAATATTAAGAGAATTAGAAAGTGGGAATAAAGGTAGTGAGGACCTTGTTGATAATGCTAGATATAACAAAGTATTATTAAATGATGCTTCATCACAAGAATCTGAAGAAAAACTAAGAGAAAAAATACGTCAAGAACTTGAACAAGAATACAGCAGTCGAGTAGTTAAAGAAGAGGTTGTAAACGTAGATGAGGAGTCTTTAAGACAACAACTTCGTTCTGAATTAGAAAAAGAACTTAAAGAAGAGTTAGAGAAAACTATTAGAAAACAATTAAAAACTGAAGAGAAATCAAAGAAAAATTATGCGAAATTACAATTGGATTTTGATGGTGATAATGAGAAATTTGATGAAATCAAAAAACAATTAGAAAGTGTAAACTTTTTAGAAACAACACCGATGCAGGCTTTCAATCTTCTTTATGAATTACAGAGAAAAATGAGTGAGGATGTGAAATAAGTTAAATGGGAAAAATAAATATATTATCTGCAGAATTATCAAATAAAATAGCGGCAGGAGAAGTTGTCGAAAGACCTTCTTCTGTTGTTAAAGAGCTTGTAGAAAACTCTATCGATGCAGGAAGTACTAATATTAAAGTTATAATTAAAGAATTTGGTATACAACAAATTAGAATTATTGATAATGGTAGTGGAATTTCTAATGATGATTTAGCACGTGCATTTTTACGTCATGCGACTAGTAAGATAAGTGCTGACTATGATTTATTTCACATAGAAACGCTAGGTTTTAGAGGTGAGGCGCTAGCGAGTATTTCATCTGTGAGTAAAGTAACGATAAAAAGTTGTGCGGGAGAAGCGCAAGGGAAGATACTAGTTCTTGAAGGTGGAAAAGTAGTTTCTGAGGAATATTATGCACCTATTAAAGGAACTGATTTAAGTGTAGAAAATTTATTTTACAATACACCAGCAAGGCTGAAATATCTGCGTAATCCGCATACAGAACAAGCTAATATTACTAATATTATTCATAAGTTTGCCCTATCTTATCCTAATGTAGCTTTTGAACTGCATGTAGATGGTAAGATTACCTTTAAAACATACGGTGATGGTGATGTTCATAAGATTTTATCTAAGATTTATAATATGGGCGTTGCTAGAAATATGATTGAATTTAGTGGTAATAATGATGATTACAAAGTATTTGGTTATATCTCTGTACCAGAAGAGACGAGAGCTAGTAAGAACTATATAAATATTTTTATCAATGGGCGTTATATTAAAAACTACGGAATTCAAAATGCTATAATCGATGCTTACGGAACATTATTAATGATAAATAGGTATCCATTATGTGTTATTAATATAGAGATGGATCCAATTTTATTAGATGTTAACGTTCATCCAACTAAACAAGAAGTGAGATTATCGAAAGAAGCGGAGTTAATACGTCTAATAAAAGAAGTTATCGCAGAAAGACTAAGTAATTATACATATATTCCACAAGGAATGAATAATGTTCTTACTAAAAAAGAAAAAGCGAAAATCGAAAAAATAAATTTCTTAGATGAACTAGATAATAAGTTTGGAGATGTAGAAGACAAGAATATTTTTTCAGAAGAGAAAAAAGAACCTGAAGTTGATTTAGAAGTTGAACTTAGTTTCCCTGATACTCAAGAAGAAGTAGCAAGTCATGTTATTCAAGAAGATGAACTTCTTTTTGGAGGAGACTTGCTAAATAATTCTCGTGAAGAAAAAACATCAGTACAAAGTAAAGAAAACACGTCTAATCAAAGAAGTAAAACTCAGAGAATTAAGAGTGATTTACCGGATTTAAGTTATAGTTCACATCCTCGTGATAATAGAAATAAGTTTGGTGATAAACCTACTAAAAAGGAAATAGAGAACTTTATGAACTTCTCTAAAAAAGAAGATAACGCGAGTTATGATGATCGTACAGAAAAAGTTGTTTCTAATGTAGTAAAAGATGATAGTCACTTTAATGAAATCAAAGATGCGAAAATTGTTCAAGATGATGATACAAAGGTTCGTACGCTACCTGATTTAAAAGTATTGGCACAAATCTTTAAAACTTATATCTTGTCAGAGGCTGATAATAAGTTATTCCTTATAGACCAGCATGCCGCTGCAGAAAGATATAATTATGAGAAATTACAACGTGAATTTATTGAAAGAAAGAATTATAAAAAACAGATGTTAATACCGCTTATGTTTGATTTTTCTGTAGAAGAAGCGGCTGAGGTTCGAAATAATTTGGAAAAATTTGAAGAACTTGGTATTGTTTTTGAGGAGTTTGGAGATAATTCTTATGTTGTTCGTGAATTTCCTGGTTGGATAGAAGAAGATGAAGAGCAAATGATAAAAATTATTGTTGAGAAGGTTCTTAGAAAAAACAATATAACTTTCAACGAATTAAGAAATGATGCAATTGCTATGGCAAGTTGTAAAATGTCTATAAAAGCAAATCAAGTTCTTACAGATGTCGAGATGAATAAGGTTATTAGTGATCTTTATGAATGTAAGAATCCATTTACATGTCCACATGGACGTCCGATAATTACAAAAATGGAGAAAAAAGATTTAGAAAAAATGTTTAAGCGTATAGTGTAGGAGGTAAGATGAAAAAAATACCTTTAATAGCGATAGTAGGACCAACTGCAGTTGGGAAAACGGCACTTAGTATTGACCTGGCAAAAGAGTTCAACTGTGAAATAATCTCTATAGATAGTGTTCAAATTTATAAAAAGTTTGATATAGGTTCTGCAAAGGTGAAAAAAGAAGAAATGGATGGGGTAGTTCATCACCTAATAGACGAACTAGAACCTACTGATACATGTTCTGTCTATGATTTTCAAAAACTTGCACGTAAGAAAATTGAAGAAATACATGCTCGAGGTAAGATGCCTTTATTAATCGGTGGAACTGGTTTTTATATGAATGCTGTTCTAAATAACTATGAGTTTACTGATTTAGAGGAAAAAACTTATGATATTGATGTCGATATGGCAAGAGAATATCTAAAAGTGAACTATCCAGATACCTATAATACGATTGACTTAGAAAATCATCGCCGTGTAATTAATGCATATAATTATGTGATGAATGAAAAGAAAAGTGTAACGGCAAACAACAATGGAGATACCGTTCTGGATTGTTATAATCCATTTTTAATAGTTCTTAATACCGATAGAGAAGTTCTATACAATCGCATTAATAAGCGTGTTGAATTGATGTTTGAAGAAGGGCTTGAGCAAGAAGTTAAAGAAATTATAGAAGAATATGGTCTAGAACTGCAAGCTCTAGGAGCAATAGGGTATAAGGAGATGATTCCGTATCTTAATGGTAATGTTTCTAAAGAAGATACTATTGCAGCTATTTCTCAGAATTCACGCCGTTATGCAAAACGTCAATTAACATGGTTCAGAAATAAAATGGATGGAACTTGGTATGATACCGCCAATGACGAACTTTTGGCAGATGTTATAAAAGACATCAAAGGGAAATTTAATTAAAAAATTATATAGATGATTGTCTAAGGCTTGAAAAGTAAATTTTTCAAGCCTTATTTTAAATTTATAACAATATAAAATTTATTATATAATAGATATAACTTTGGTTTTAGAAAAATTTGATAGGGAATTTTAAAAATATTTTATTAGGTTTTCTAATTTAACTAGAGTTTTTATTCGTTATGTGCTAAACTAGTAATACTAAAGATTCTCAGGAAGTAGGAGGAGAAGATGAATTCATTTAAATATCTTAAGCCGAAGTTATTTAGTGTAATGAAAAATTATACAAGGGAACAATGCTTAAAAGATATAATTGCTGGTTTGATAGTAGCTGTTATAGCATTGCCTTTATCGATTGCTTTGGCGATTGCATCTGGGGTTAATCCGGAACAAGGTCTTTATACTGCGATTATAGCAGGTTTTTTTATTTCATTTTTAGGTGGAAGTAGGGTTCAAATTGGTGGACCTACAGCTGCTTTTGTTGTTATTATATATGGAATAATAGCTGAACATGGAATTGCAGGATTAACTGTGGCAACCCTTATGGCAGGAGTTATGTTAATTCTAATGGGGTTATTTCATTTTGGGGACTTAATCAAATTTATTCCTAAAACAATTACTATTGGTTTCACGTTAGGGATTGCTATGGGAATAGTAGTTGGTCAGGTGAAAGATTTCCTAGGATTAAGTATGGGAGCAGTTCCGGCAGAATTTGTTGGAAAATTAGTAGCTTACGGGCATAATATAAAAAGTATTAGTTTTGTCACTTTAGCGATAGGATTACTTGCTATACTAATTCAAATATTTTGGCCAAAGGTATCTAAGAAAATACCGGGTTCTTTAATCGCAATACTGGTTACAACATTTTTAGTAGCTATTTTCAAATTGCCGGTTAAAACTATTGGTGATCTATATACGATTAAAGCAGGGCTTCCTAGCTTTACAATGCCTACAATTTCATTTTCATTAATTAGAGAAATGATTTTACCAGCATTTACAATCGCGATATTGGCCGCTATAGAATCACTATTATCTGCTGTAGTATCTGATGGTATGACAGGAAGTAAGCATAAATCAAATGCAGAGTTAGTAGCCCAAGGTGTAGGGAACTTTATGTCGGCACTTTTTGGAGGAATACCTGCAACAGGTGCAATTGCGAGAACGGCAGCTAACGTAAAAAATGGTGGTAGAACACCAGTAGCTGGAATGGTACATGCATTTACTCTGTTATTAATACTGTTATTTTTAATGCCATATGCATCATATATACCGATGAGTTGCTTGGCTGCTATATTAATAATCGTAGGATATAATATGAGTGGATGGCGCACTTGCGTACGTATGATGAAAACTGCACCGAAAAGTGATATAGCCGTTTTAATTATCACTTTCTTATTAACATTATTCTTCGATTTAGTAATTGCGATAGAATTCGGTATGGTACTAGCTGCGTTCTTATTCTTAAAACGTATGTCTGATATTGCAGAAGTTAGGCAATGGACTTACAAAGGTTTATCTGATGAAGATAAACTGTCAGAAGAAGTTGATCTAAAATATGTTCCTAAAAATACAATTGTCTATGAAATTTTTGGAGCATTATTCTTCGGAGCAGCCAATGTATTTACTAACTTTGAACACGGAGAAGGAAAGAATGTTCTGATAATAAGAATGCGTAATGTTCCTGTTATGGACATTTCGGGATTAGAGGTATTAGAGGAAATATTGGAAACTTGTAAAAAACGTGGATTAACACTAATATTATCGCACGTAAATGAGCAGCCTTATCATGTTATGGAAAAAGCTGGGTTTATCGAGAAAATTGGTAAAGAAAATCTATGTGAAAATATCGATGCATCTTTAGAAAGAGCAGAGAAGTTAGGGAAAATTTAAATATATAAAGTTTAGTTTATGTAAAAATAACTTTCTTGGAATTTATAATTAAAATTCGAAGAAAGTTATTTTTTATAATTAAAAAGGATGTTTTTTAAGAAAAAATTTTATTTGAGAATAGATAGCCGGATTTTTATTTTAGATTATTAATAGCCGTAGTTGTGTAAATATTTTATAAGAAAGAAAATATAAAATTATAATCTGAAAGACACAATTATATACTTCATTAAGGATAAATAATATCTCCATTAGGTATTATGCTTTTACTTTAAAAGTTTTTATAACTTATATTATTTTATTAAATATTATACTAGTTTAAATCTTTAATAATAAATTTATTTTTGTGTATTTCTTAAAAGATGTATATCTAATTTTTGATTAATTTATTATCTAAGTATTTAATTATAAATATTTTAAAAGAAGTTACCGTTAAGATGTTCTTTGATAGAAATTATGTGGAAATAGAAAATAACAAGTTATTTATTATAAATATTAAAATATATTTCAATTAAAATCTAAAACATTTCCATTTAAAATATTCTAATATAAAATTATATTTATTTAATTTATGTATATGTAAGTTTTCGGAAAGTTGATGTAATAATATTTATTTAATTTCATACAGGAAAATATATATTTTATTAGAAAATATTATTTGTTTACTTTTTATTAGTGTGTTAAACTATATTAGAAAAGTTCTATTTTCACGAAAAATTAAGGAGGAGAAAATTACGTGATAGGAAAAAACAACCAAAAATTAAAGAATAAAAAAGAAGGGGTAAAAATAGAAAGTTATTCAATTAAAAAATTCAAAGTTGGAGCAGCTTCTGTCGTTATAGGTGCCAGTATCTTCTTTGGTGCTGCTGGGATAGCTAATGCTGGAGAAGTATCTGGGGAGAAAACAGAAAAAAATATAGCTGGTGAGAAAGCAAACAGTTCAAATGATGAAAAAACAGATGTTCTAAATAATAAAATCTCAACAGAAAAAGAAGTCAAAAAACCTATTAAAAAAGAGGAAGTATCAACTGATGCTACTCCAGCAGAAAAAACAGATGCTAATGCAGATAAAAAAGTAGAGAAAAAGGCATTAGATAAAAATACATTAAAAACTAATATTGAAAAAGTAGAGGAGTTGCTAGAAAAAATAAATAAAGAAAAAGCCTCTGCTTCTACTCTAGCAGCTATTAAAATAGATTTAGAGAATGCTAAAAATATACTTAACAGTACTAGTGCTGAGCTAACACAAGCCGAAATTGATGCACTAGCTAAAAAACTTAGTGAGAAAATCTTTGTATTATCTTCAATGCCGAAGGCTAATACTCCTGAAAAGGTAGTAAAAGAAGGAGAAAATACAATTGCTAATACTGGATCTCGTGATTCACGAAATCGTCAAAGTATAGGTGAAGGTACACACTTTAGAGCAGATGGTCAAGTTAGTTCAGGAGCCTTAGCAAATATTAAATATTTTGCTTCTGTTGATCCTAATGACAACGGTGGTCGAAGAACTCGAAATAATGAGCCAGAGTTTACAAAAAATAAAACAGATATTAAAGCCTATTATGTGCAAGATAGTGAAGGTAAATGGATTGTTTATGATGTGTTCTTCAATAATGACGGAAGAAAGATGACAGGTAGTAGTTATCAACAACACTATTATTTCCAAGCTCCGTTTAACATCATGGATCCATCCAATACAGTAAAAGATTTAACATTTACACGTTACCGTAATACCGGAGGTAGAAGGCTTTCAGATGGATTCCAAGGATTTGAACAATATGGAAATACTGCGACAATCACAAACCCATGGAGTCAGCAATATAGAATTTTTAATGCAGATAGGGATACGTTTTATGATCCAAACTCAGGGGTGAATCGTGATAATCAAAGATGGGATGTATTTAAAAATAACCAATATGATCCTACTCTAAACCAACTTCCTAAAGATAAAAATGGTAATTATCCAAGAGCGTCTTACCATTTAGGGCTAGATGTGAGAAGAGAAAGTACTGATTATGCAGTACATATGCATGCGAAAATCAAGCTGAAAAATGATATTACTGAAGCTGAGGCGAATGCTTATGGACGTGCATATGCAGCATCAGTAACAAAAGCATCAGGTACTAATCAGTCATATATTATGGGGACGTTAGGGACAAGTTTAACTCCAAGAGATACAACACCACCTACGATTACGGCAAATAATGCTACAGTAACAAGCCGTGAGCAAATCACGCCTATTTCAGTAACAGCTGAAGATAATAGAGGCGGAGTTGGAATGCGTGATAATAATCCAATTGAAGTGTCGGGATTGCCATCAGGATTAACATATGCGAATAATCGAATTACTGGAACGCCGACAGGAGCTCCAGGAAATAGTACAGTAACGATTAAAGCCTATGACAAAAATGGAAATATGGCTACAAAAACAATCACAATTACAGTACGAAGCCAAGCAGACACTCACAATCCAACAGGAGCAGGATTAACTGTAAATCAAGGTCAAGTTATTTCAGATGATGCTGTAAAAGCAAAAGTAAGTAACTATGCACCTGGAACATTAACAGTTGTAAGCAAACCATCAACAGCTAATCCAGGAAACGTTGGGAATGCGGTAGTGAAAGTAACATACCCAGATGGTTCGTCTGAAAATGTAAATGTACCAGTTACAGTATTAGAAGCACCAGATACACAAGCTCCAACATTAGCAATTACACCAGCTAATCAAACAGTAGTTGAAGGACAAACTGTAACCTTTATAGTAACAGCGAGAGATAATAAAATTGTTAATCTTGATGCTAATGATTTTCTAACAAAATATGGTACTAGGGTCTTTTCAGGGAAAGCATCTGTAACTTCACCAACAGACACTGATACTGAAAAAATAAGACGAATTACGATTACAACAACGGCAGAAGACGTTGGTAAGACTAATACAATTACTTTTAATGCTACGGATAATGCTAATCACAGAGCGACACCAGTGAGCTTTACTTTTACTGTAACTAAACGTGACAATATACCACCAACAATCACAGCAGGTGATGCTACAGTAACGAGCCGTGAACAAATCACTCCAATTTCAGTAACAGCGGTGGATAACCCAGGAGGAGTAGGATTACGAGATAATAATCCGATTGAAGTAACAGGATTGCCAGCAGGATTAACATATGCGAATAATCGAATTACAGGAACACCAACCGGAGCGCCTGGAAATAGTACAGTAACGATTAAAGCTCATGACAAAAATGGAAATACTGCTACAAAAACAATCACGATTACAGTACGAAGCCAAGCAGACGCTCATAATCCAACAGGAACAGGATTAACTGTAAACCAAAACCATACAATTACAGATGCAGAATTAAAAGCAAAAGTAAGTAACTTTGCACCAGGAACATTATCAATTGTAAGTAAACCATCAACAGCAACAGCTGGAAATGCCGGAAATGCGGTAGTAAAAGTAACATACCCAGATGGAACGTTTGACAATGTAAATGTACCAGTTACAGTAACAGACGTAATAGGACCAACAATTACAGCAAATAATGCTACAGTAACAAGCCGTGAACAAATCACTCCAATTCCAGTAACAGCTGTAGATAATACAGGCGGGGTTGGAATGCGTCAAAATAATCCGATTGAAGTAACAGGATTACCAGCAGGATTAACATATTCAAACGGACGAATTACGGGAACACCAACAGGACCAGCAGGAAATAGTACAGTAACGATTAAGGCATATGATAGAAACAATACGCCAACAACAAAAACAATCACAATTACAGTACGAAGCCAAGCAGACGTTCATAATCCAACAGGATCAGGATTAACTGTAAACCAAAACCATACAATTACAGATGCAGAATTAAAAGCAAAAGTAAGTAACTTTGCACCTGGAACATTATCGATTGTAAGTAAGCCGTCAACAACTAGAGCAGGAAGTGCCGGAAATGCGGTAGTGAAAGTAACATACCCAGATGGAACATTTGACAATGTAAATGTACCAGTTACAGTAACAGACGTAACAGGACCAACAATCAAAGCAAGCGGAGCAACGGTAACAAACAGAGAACCAATCCCGGAAATTCCAGTAACAGCCGTGGATAATACTGGTGGAGTAGGAATGCGTGACAATAATCCGATAGTAGTAACAGATTTACCAGCAGGATTAACGTTCACAAATGGTAAAATTACAGGAACACCGACTGGAACAGCAGGAACAAAACGAGTAACTATCACTGCTTATGATAAAAACAATACGCCAACAACAAAAGTAATTGAAATTGTTGTACAAGAACAAAAAGTTAAATACAATCCAACAGGAGAAACATTAACAGTTCCTTATAACCATAAAATTACGGATGATGAAGTGAAGGTAAAAGTACAAAACTTTGGTCCAGGAACATTAACGGTACAAAGTAAACCGTCAACAAATACATCAGGTAATGTAGGAAACGCAGTAGTAATCGTAACTTATCCAGATGGCTCAACAGAAACAGTAGATGTTCCAGTAGTAGTTGGACGTCCAAATAAAGATGATTACACACCGAAGTACAATGATGGAAGTGGAAAACCAGGAGAATCAGTAGGCATCCCAGTAAGTGAAGCAAACGGAAAAACAATTCCAGCAGGAACAACATACACAAGCTTAACACCAGGAGTAGTCACAGTAGATGGCAAAGGAAAAGTAACAGTAACAATTCCAGCAGATAAGAACCCAGGTGATAAAGTAACAGGAAAAGTTCTAGTAAGATACCCAGATGGATCAGAAGAAGAAGTACCAGTAACTGTAACAGTTACAGACAAAGATAAAGATATCTACACACCAAAATATGAAGATGGTAATGGAAAACCAGGAACTAAGGTAGAAATTCCATTGAAAGAAGAAAATGGAAAAGAGATTCCAGCAGGAACAACATACACAAGCTTAACACCAGGAGTAGTCACAGTAGATGACAAAGGAAAAGTAACAGTAACAATTCCAGCAGATAAGAACCCAGGTGATAAAGTAACAGGAAAAGTTCTAGTAAGATACCCAGATGGATCAGAAGAAGAAGTACCAGTAACAGTAACAGTTACAGACAAAGATAAAGATATCTACACACCAAAATATGAAGATGGTAAAGGAAAACCAGGAACTAAGGTAGAAATTCCATTGAAAGAAGAAAATGGAAAAGAGATTCCAACAGGTACAACGTATGAAAGTGACCAACCAGGAGTAATCACAGTAGATAACAAAGGAAAAGTAACAGTAACAATCCCAGGGGATAAGAAACCAGGAGATAAGATTACAGGTAAGATTACAGTAACATATCCAGACGGATCTAAAGAAGAAGTCCCAGTAACAGTTACAGTAGGAGAACAAGACAAAGATATCTACATACCGAAGTATGATGAAGGAAAAGGAAAACCAGGATCTAAAGTGGAAATTCCATTAACAGAAGGAAATGGTAAGAAAATTCCCGATAGGAACAACATTTGAAAGTGATAAACCAGGAATAATCACAGTAGATAAAGATGGAAAAGTAACAGTAACAATTCCAGAAGGAGCAAAACCAGGTGATAAAGTTACAGGAAAAGTAACAGTGACATATCCAGATGGATCTAAAGAAGATGTTCACAGTAAATGTAACAGTAACAACGCCAGCGAAACTTACTCCAACAGTAGAGTTGGAACAAAATCCAAATACAGGAGACGTAACAGTAACACCTAAGAAACCAGATGGATCAACGTATCCACCGGGAACTAAGGTAGAAATTCCAGGTAAGAATGGAAACACGATCACTGTAACAATTGGAGAGGATGGTAAAGGAACAGTACCAAATAGTGACTTACCAGATAGGAAAGTACCAGGAGTAGCTAGAATAACAGAACCAGGTAAACCAACAGTAGAAGTACCAGTGGTAACAACACCAGCGAAACTTACTCCAACAGTTGAGTTAGAACAAGATCCTAAGACTGGAGATGTAACAGTAACACCTAAGAAACCAGATGGGTCAACGTATCCACCAGGAACTAAGGTAGAAATTCCAGGTAAGGATGGAAACACGATCACTGTAACAATTGGAGAGGATGGTAAAGGAACAGTACCAAATAATGACTTACCAGAAGGAAAAGTACCAGGAGTAGCTAAGATAACAGAACCAGGAAAACCAACAGTAGAGGTACCAGTGGTAACAACGCCAGCGAAACTTACACCAACAGTAGAGTTGGAACAAAATCCAAATACAGGAGACGTAACAGTAACACCTAAGAAACCAGATGGATCAACGTATCCACCAGGAACTAAGGTAGAAATTCCAGGTAAGAATGGAAATATAATCACTGTAACAATTGGAGAAGACGGTAAAGGAACAGTACCAAATAATGACTTACCAGATGTAAAAGTACCAGGAGTAGCTAGAATAACAGAACCAGGTAAACCAACAGTAGAAGTACCAGTGGTAACAACCCCAGCGAAACTTACTCCAACAGTTGAGTTAGAACAAGATACCTAAGACTGGAGATGTAACAGTAACACCTAAGAAACCAGATGGATCAACATATCCACCGGGAACTAAGGTAGAAATTCCAGGTAAGGTAAGGATGGAAACACGATCACTGTAACAATTGGAGAGGATGGAAAAGGAACAGTACCAAACAATGACTTACCAGATGGGAAAGTACCAGGGGTAGCTAAGATAACAGAACCAGGTAAACCAACAGTAGAGGTACCAGTGGTAACAACACCAGCGAAACTTACTCCAACAGTTGAGTTAGAACAAGATCCTAAGACTGGAGATGTAACAGTAACACCTAAGAAACCAGATGGATCAACATATCCACCGGGAACTAAGGTAGAAATTCCAGGTAAGAATGGAAACACAATCACTGTAACAATTGGAGAAGATGGTAAAGGAACAGTACCAAATAGTGACTTACCAGATGTAAAAGTACCAGGAGTAGCTAGAATAACAGAACCAGGCAAACCAACAGTAGAGGTACCAGTGGTAACAACCCCAGCGAAGATTAGAGCATCTGAAAAAGGTGAACTACAATCACAAAAATTATCAGACAACAAAGAAAATCCAACAGTTAATAAATCTACAAAACGATTAGCAAATACTGGTGAATCTGAAACAAATACAGGTTTAGCAGGATTAGGATTAGCTATGTTAGGAAGTCTGCTAGCGGTTGCCAAAAAACGTAGAGAAGATAAAGAATAATTTTTAGATAAATTGACGAAAAATAGTTTTGAGAATATTTCAAAGCGATAGTCTAAAGAAAGTCCAAGGTATGAAAATTTTTATACCTTGGATTTTAATTGGTTATTAATCAATTTTCCAGAACAAAGAACAATATAATTACTTATTGTGTTCATTTTTTCAATTTAAGTTTAATTTTATTTATAGTCTAAAGTTCATATAAGGTATATCGGATATAATATAAACATAACAAAACTTAATAATATTTTTTTTCATAATATATGGGACTGATTATTTTATCAGTCCCTTTCTCCATTTTTTGGATACTTATATACTGGTTGATATAGTTTATGAGAAAGATTAATTCATAAAATTTATTTATACGAGTTATATATGGGTAATTTTTTGT
Source organism: Gemella haemolysans ATCC 10379 (assembly GCF_000173915.1). Taxonomy (NCBI): domain Bacteria; kingdom Bacillati; phylum Bacillota; class Bacilli; order Caryophanales; family Gemellaceae; genus Gemella; species Gemella haemolysans. The sequence continues at coordinate 127,880 of NZ_ACDZ02000006.1, forward strand.
TCAGGTAATATAGTATAGTAAAACTGAGTGGAGGTGAATATTATGAATTCAGAAATTTTATTAGAAGTATTTCCGTTAATATTCTGTATTTTTTACTTGATGGTATTTGGAATATCTAGAGAAATGATAAAGAGAGAGAACGTACTTTTAGTAAAGTTATCAGATGAAGAGATAGAGCAGATTGGTATTAAGAATAGCAACTCGAGAATATTCTGGATGTAAGATCTAGGAGCGCTAATTGTGTGTTGTATTTATCTGATTATTTCTATAGTAAATAAAGGATTATTGATAGGTTTCTTTGGAGAAACAATAAATAAAGTAATAAATTCTATTATTATTGTTATTATATTATTACCATATTTATTGGAACGTATTAATGTTATTCGTCGCTAAAATAAGATAAAATAAAGAATAGTGAATAAATAGTCCTCTGTGATTTTAGATGGAAATTTAATAAAAATTTAAGACAATTGGTAAAATATTTACTGATTGTCTATTTTTGTGAAAACTAAATTATTGACAATCGTAGACTGTAAGAGTAAAATTACCATATTAGAATTTTAAAAATTACTAATAAGTTTTTTAATAAGATAATAGTCAAAAGATTTTACTGATTTAGATTAACTTCTTTGTTTATATGAATAAAAATAAATGAAGTATAAAACTATATTAGAGGAAATGAAATAAATGTAAACGAAAAAAACAATTAAATCTTGTGATTTAGAGTCTGTTTATAATTATATGGATACTAATTATGGCTATAAGATAGGGAGTGATTATAAGTGAATAGTCTATTGAAAAACTCAAGTATGTTTTCTAGAAAAAAAGATGAAAACAACTCATTATATGAGTACTATGCTAGAAAAAATGGTTTGCAAGGCAAATCATTATTAATACTAACCTGTCTTTATTATACAAGGGATGGGATAACTCAAAATATTATTCGTGAGAAAACATATTCTACTAAACAAGTAGTTAGCGCAGCTATAAAGACTTTTAAGAAAAAAGGATATATTTATTTTGAGGAGAAAGAAAAAGATAGGCGAGAAAAAATAGTTAAATTAACAGAAGAAGGTTACTTTTATGCATCAAAAATTTTGGATCCTCTTAGAGAGGCTGAAGAAAAAGCACTAGGTAAACTTTCAAGTGAACAATAAGAATTATTTATCGAATATTATACGATATTTAACGATAATATGAAGTTGAATATTGAAAAACTTGTTTCGAAAGGAGAATTTTAAAAATGATTAAATATAACAATGTTTCATTATGTTGTTCCACAAATGGTTTAATACTTGACGGATTAAATTTTGAAATACAAGAAGGAGAATTTTTTGTTCTTGTAGGACCAAGTGGAAGTGGAAAGACAACAACTTTAAAATTAATAAATAGGTTGATAGAACAAACAGACGGTGATATTTATTTTGAAGACAAGAGACTAAAAGACTATGATATAAGGGAATTAAGATTAAAAACTGGATATGTACTTCAACAAATCGCACTATTTCCGAATCTTACAGTTGCAGAAAATATAGCATTAATTCCAGAAATGAAAAACTTTGATAAAAAAGAAATCAAAGAAAAAACAGAGGATTTATTAACAAAAGTAGGATTAGATCCTAAGCATTATATGAATCGTCTTCCTAAAGAACTTTCTGGAGGAGAGAAACAGCGTGTAGGAATACTACGTGCAATTATCGCTAATCCTAAAATTTTACTGATGGATGAACCATTTTCAGCACTAGATCCGCTTAGTAAAGTTCAATTACAGGATTTAATTAAAACTTTGCACAATGAATATAAAATGACAACAGTTTTTGTAACTCACGATATGGATGAAGCGATGAAACTTGCTGATAGAATTTGTGTTTTAAAAGAAGGTAAAATAGTTCAAATTGCTACACCAGAAGTATTAAAAGAAAACCCTGCGGATGACTTTGTTCGCGAATTTTTTGCAAGGGGGAATAAATAATGAATTTAGTAAGTACATTTTTAGAAAGAAAAAGTGATTGGATAACTGGTTTATATGAACATCTTCAAATTTCATTATTATCACTTATTATTGCAGTTTTTATAGCAGTTCCATTAGGAATAATTATCTCAGGTAATAGGAAGACAAGTGAATGGTTTTTACAAATTACGGGTATTTTCCAAACTATTCCTTCTCTTGCATTACTTGGGTTATTCATTCCATTTATGGGGATTGGTACATTGCCAGCAGTCGTAGCATTGGTGATTTATGCAATATTCCCAATATTACAAAGTACGATTACTGGATTATCGGAGATTGATCCATCGTTAGAAGAAGCAGCAACAGCCTTTGGTATGACAAAACTAGAGAAGTTGAAAAAATTTAAACTTGCACTCGCTATGCCAATACTTATGAGTGGTGTGAGAACGGCGAGTATTATGATAATTGGTACAGCAACGCTTGCTGCTTTAATAGGAGCAGGAGGATTAGGTTCATTTATTTTACTAGGAATAGATAGAAATAATTCAGCATTAATTCTAATCGGGGCAATTTCCTCAGCAGTCTTAGCTATCATTTTTGGATTATTAATTAAGTTCTTACAAGATAAAAAACCAAAAACTATTTTGGTATCATTACTTGCGGCTGTAGTAGCTTTAACAATCAGCTTCTTCCCAATTGGAAAAATGTCTAATGATAAACTAATAATAGCTGGTAAAATAGGAGCAGAACCTGAGATATTAATAAATATGTATAAACTTTTAATAGAAGATGAGACAAATATTGATGTTGAGGTTAAACCTAATTTTGGTAAAACAAGCTTCTTATATGAGGCGTTAAAAGGTAAAAGTATTGATATTTATCCAGAATTTACAGGTACAGTTACTACAACATTATTAAAAACACCTCAGACTGTTGCTTCTAATGATCCTGACGAGGTTTATGAAGTTGCTAAAAATAAAATTTTTGAACAAGATAATCTTGTGTACCTAAAACCTACAAAATTCCAGGATACTTATGCTTTAGCTGTAACAGAAGATTTTGCAAATAAAAATAAATTAAATAATATTTCAGATATAAAATTAGTAGAAAATTCTTCAAAAGTTGGATTCTCATTAGAATTCAATGATAGAGAAGATGGTGGTATAGGACTTAAAAATCTTTATCACTTGAATCTTAATGTTAAAACTATGGAAATAGCGTTAAAATATCAAGCTATTTCGAATGGTGATGTAAATATTATCGATGTATTCTCAACGGATAGTAAAATAATAACTAATAAGCTTAAATTATTAAATGATGATAGACGTTTATTCCCACCATATCAAGGGGCGCCGTTATTAAGAGAAGAGACATTGAAAAAACATCCTGAACTTGAAAAAATCTTAAACAAACTTGCTGGAAAAATAACAGAAAAAGAGATGACTGAAATGAACTACAAAGTAGATATTGAAGGTAAACCTGCTTATGATGTAGCAAAAGAATACCTACAAAAAGAAGGGTTAATTAAAAAATAACGTAGTATCTTAGTTGAAAATAAAAATTCTCAAGCTTTAATGCTTGGGAATTTTTTCTTTCTAACATTTCCTTTTTTATGTGATTTTTGATAAAATTAAGAGTAAGAGTTTTTTAGCAAGAAATGTAGAAAGTAGGTGTAAATTTGCAAATTACAAATATAACAAAGCTAAAAGTTAAGTATAAAATAGATTTGGAAAATGGTAAACATTTTTATGTTTCTGAAGATACGATAATTAAGTATGGACTTATAAAAAAAATAGATTTATCAAAAGAGCAACTAAAAGAAATCATAGCTCATGAAAGTGTAGAAAGTGCCTATAGCAAAGCAGTACATTATTTACAATTTGGTCTTAGAACTAAGCAGGATATAAGAGAATATCTTCAGAAGAAAGAGATTGCTAATAATGTTATTGATGAAGTAATTGAGAAGTTAATAGAAATTGGTTATTTGAATGATAATCACTATGTAGAAGCTGCTGTAACAGATTATTTTAATCTTAATTTAAAAGGTCCTTACTGGATACAAAGAAAACTATTAGAAAAAGGCTTAGATAAAGACGTTATTGAAGAAAATATTACGAAGATTTGTACTGAAGAAGCAATGATAGAAATGCTTTATAAAATTATTGAACGTGAATATAAGGTACGAAGAGAAACGAAAAATAAAAAAGTTCAAAAAATAACACAAAAACTTTATACAAATGGCTTTACATCTGATATAATAAGAAAGGTGTTTGACATATTTTTCGAAGACTATGAGGATGAAAATGAAGATGAAATATTGGATGAGCATTTTAGAAGAGCTTATCAAAGTTATAGTCGTAGATATGAAGGATATGCACTTAAACAAAAGCTGATTGAAAAGCTAATAAGGGATGGTTTTTCGTACTATACAGCTAAAGACTACGTAGAAAAACAAGATTTGTAAAGGAAGAATAAAATGGATAAAAGAAACGAAAGGCAAAAGAAAATAAGGAATTTTTCTATAATTGCACATATTGACCACGGGAAATCAACTCTTGCGGACAGGATTCTAGAGAAAACAAAAGCGTTAGAACAACGTGAAATGAAAGCACAACTTCTTGACTCAATGGATATTGAGCGTGAAAGAGGTATTACAATTAAACTTAATGCAGTTCAATTACAATATACTGCTAAAAATGGAGAAGAGTACATTTTCCACTTAATCGATACACCGGGACACGTAGACTTTACATATGAAGTATCACGTTCTCTAGCAGCGTGTGAAGGGGCTATTTTAGTAGTCGATGCTGCTCAAGGTATTGAAGCACAAACTTTAGCTAACGTATACTTAGCACTAGATAATAATTTAGAAATTATTCCAATTATTAACAAAATCGACTTACCTGCTGCAGATCCTGAGAAGGTTAAGACTGAGATTGAAGATGTAATTGGATTACCAACAGACGATATCGTACTAGCTTCTGCTAAGGCGGGTATTGGTATTGATGAAATCTTAGAACAAATCGTAGAATATATTCCAGCGCCGTCTGGAGATGCTGGTGAGCCGCTGCAAGCATTGATCTTTGACTCTTTATACGATGCGTATAGAGGAGTTATCGTTTCAGTACGTATTAAGAACGGTACTGTAAAAGCTGGAGATAAGATTAAGATGATGGCTACTGGTGGTGTGTTTGAGGTAACTGAGGTTGGTATTCATACACCTAAAGAAAAAATCGTTGATGAACTTACTGCAGGTGATGTAGGATTCATCTGTGCATCTATTAAAAATGTAAGTGAAACTCGTGTAGGGGATACAATCACATTAGCGAATAATCCAGCTAAAGAAGCATTACCGGGATATAGAAAATTAAATCCAATGGTATTCTGTGGATTATATCCAATCGATTCATCAAAATATAATGACTTACGTGAAGCATTAGAAAAATTAGAACTTAATGACTCTGCGTTACAATATGAAGCGGAAACTTCTCAAGCACTTGGATTTGGATTTAGATGTGGATTCTTAGGAATGTTACACATGGAAATCATTCAAGAGCGTATTGAGCGTGAATTTAACATTGATATCATCGCTACTGCACCATCGGTTATTTACAAAGTTGAAAAAACTGACGGAACTATGGTAGATGTTTCCAACCCATCAGAAATGCCAGATCCACAGAAAATCAATAAGATTACTGAGCCATTTGTTAAGGCGAGTATTATGGTACCAAATGACTATGTAGGTGCTGTTATGGATCTTTGTCAGAAGAAACGTGGTATCTTCTTAAATATGGAATATATCGATGATACAAGGGTTAATATTACTTATGATATTCCTTTATCAGAAATCGTTTTTGATTTCTTCGATCAACTTAAATCTAATACAAAAGGATATGCATCATTCGACTATGAATTAACAGGATATAAAGATAGTAACCTTGTTAAGATGGATATTCTATTAAATGGTGAACAAGTCGATGCTTTAAGCTTCATCGTTCACAGAGAATTTGCTTACCAACGTGGTAAAGTTATTGTAGAAAAACTTAAAAAACTTATTCCAAAACAACAATTCGAGATTCCTATCCAAGCTGCAATTGGAAATAAAATTATCTCTCGTGAAACTATTAAAGCGATGCGTAAAAACGTTCTTGCTAAATGTTACGGAGGGGATATCAGTAGGAAACGTAAGCTATTAGAGAAACAGAAAAAAGGTAAAGAGAGAATGAAAGCTGTAGGTAGCGTAGAGGTTCCTCAAGATGCCTTCATGGCTGTTCTGAAAATGGATGAAGAATAATGAAAAGTTATCCACGCGGAGTATATATTCATATTCCATTTTGTAAGTATATTTGTTCATACTGTGATTTCAATAAGTTTTATATACAAAGACAACCTGTCGACAAGTATATAGATTGCTTAATCAAAGAAATTGAGAGTATGGAAAATATTCAAAATGTTGAAACTATTTATATTGGTGGTGGAACACCAAGTGCATTAAGTGACGAACAACTTCATCGTTTACTAACTGCATTAAGAAATAAAATTCCACAACAACTGCGTGAATTTACTTTTGAAGCTAACCCTGAGGATCTTGTTGATTCTCGGGTTGCTTTGGTAAAGGGCTACGGAGTTGATAGAATTAGCATGGGGGTTCAGACTTTTAATAACGAGTTGTTAAAAATTCTTGGACGAGGTCATGTTGCGGATGATGTAGATATGGCGATTGCTAATTGTAAAAAACATGGGATTGAGGACATTAATGTAGATTTAATGTTTTCATTACCGAAGCAAACTATGGATGACTTATATGACAGTATGAAGAAGGTTGCAGAATACAATATTAGTCATATTTCATGTTATTCATTGATATTAGAGCAAAAAACAAAACTTTATAATCAGGTGAGAGATAAGAAAGTTACATTGCCTTCGAATGAGACAGAAGAGAAAATGTACAATGAGGTTATAAACTTCTTAACAGAAAATGGTTATGAACAGTATGAAATCAGTAATTTTGCTAGACCTGGGCATGAGAGTGTTCATAATAGTAGTTATTGGAAGAATATAGAGTACTATGGACTTGGAGCGGGGGCGCATGGTTATATTGATGGAGTGCGTTATGCTAATCAAGGAGCTTTAAAATTCTATATCGACAGTATGTTAGAAAAAGGACATGCAAGACGTGAAGAAAATACTGTAACACCTAAGGAAAGAATTGAAGAGGAAATGTTCTTAGGACTACGTCTTTTAGAAGGTGTAGATTTAGATATTTTTGAAGAAAAGTATGGTAAAAGAGCAGAAGAAATCTTCAAAGGTGTAATTGATAAAAACTTAAGAGAAGGGTACTTAGAGATCGAAGGTAATAAACTTCGTTTAACTAGAAAAGGATTATTCTATGGGAATGATGTGTTCTCTGAGTTTCTGTTAGATTAATATAGTTTTTGAGATAAGATGATGATTTTAAAGGGAGGAACTTGATCAATTTATGTGAAATTATTGAGTTTCTCCTATAATAAAAGAAAGGAGAACTATTATGGAGCGAACACATATAGAAAGATTACTTAACAATTTAAATGAAGAGTATGGTTTTAATTTAAAATTCAGTGAAAATTTTAAAAATTCATTTTCTCATTCTTCTTATACTAATGAGAAGAGAATTGCGAAGCATCTGAATTATGAGCGTTTGGAATTTTTAGGGGATGCTGTTGTTGAACTTACAACAAGTGAATTTTTATTTAAGAAATTTTCTGAGCTTCCTGAAGGGGAACTTACTAAGCTACGTGCATCTATTGTTTGTGAAAAAACATTGGTTAAATATGCATTGCAACTCAGCTTAGATAAATGTATCTACCTAGGGAAAGGTGAAGAAAAGATGGGCGGAAGAAGTCGAGCAGCTTTACTTGCTGATATTTTTGAATCTTTCACAGGTGCGATGTATTTAGAGTCAAATCTTGAAGTTGTAAAAACTTTCTTAAATAATACATTATTTACAGAAGTTCAAGATCTCGAATATCACAGTTTTGTAGACTATAAAACTATCTTGCAAGAGTATATTTCAAAAATTAAATTGGGTGAAATTGAGTATGTAGTACTAGATTCAAGTGGACCATCACATTCTAAAACTTTTACAAGTGCTGTTTTAATTGGTAGGAAACAATATGGAAGTGGAACAGCTACTACAAAAAAAGAGTCTGAACAGCTTTCAGCAAAACAAGCATTAGAAAAACTTGAATATAAAGATATTTAAAATTAATGAAAGGAAAAAGATATGAAATTAGCAAAGGTTGAAGTTACAGGTTTTAAATCTTTTCAGAAGAAGACAACATTTGAATTTAAAAATAATTTAATCGGTGTTGTTGGACCGAATGGTTCGGGAAAAAGTAATATAATTGATGCTATTCGTTGGGTTTTAGGGGAGCAATCAGCTAAAAATTTACGTGGTAGTAGCATGAAAGATGTTATCTTTTCGGGGACTGAAGATGCGAAAAGAAAAAACTTTGCTGAAGTAGCGGTAACATTTTCTAACGGAGAAGATAGTTGTGAAATTAAAAGACGTTTGTATAGAAATGGTGATAGTGAGTATTACATTGATAATAAACGTGCAAAATTAAAAGATATTACTGATATGTATCTAGACCTTGGTATTAATAAAGAGAGTTATAGTATTATTACTCAAGGTAAGGTAGAAGATATTATTTCATCTAAGCCTGTCGATCGCCGAGCAATTATAGAAGAGGCATCAGGTGTATTAAAGTATAAAAATAAGAAAAAAGAAACTAATCTAAAATTAGAAAAAACAAATGACAATTTAATGAGGTTAAATGATATTTTCTTAGAAATCTCAGGTCGTTATGAAATCTTAGAAGATCAAAAGAATAAAACACAAAAGTATCTTGATTATTCTAAAGAACTAGAAGAAAAAGATATTTTATTAAATGTTTATAATATTGCTGAATATCAAAAAAGACTTGCAGATTTACTACAAGTTAAACATGAGAAAGAATCTGAAAAACTTGGGCTTGAGAGTAGACAAGAAGAACTTATTAAAGATCTAGAGGCTATTAAAAATAGTTTAGTTTCTCTAGATAGAACTTATATGAAATATCATGATGAAGAGTTAGAGCTAGTTCAGAAAAAGGAATCTCTTCAATCACAATTAAGTGTAATTCAGGAAAGAAAAAATAATAGAACTCTGAGAAGTGAAAAAATTAATGATGATATTAAATATCTTTCGGAAAGAAAACAAAACCTTGAGAATAAGTTAGCAGAAAGAGAAAATCTAAACGCTGAAATTAAAAGTAAAATTCAAAAGATTAATAAAGAAATCTCTTCGTTAGAATCAGGTGAAGAGAGTAAATTAGAATTAATCGAAAGAAAAATAGAAGAATTAAAAGATAACTACTATAGCTTAATAAACGAAGAAACTAAACTAGAAAATAGTATAGAGTTTGCTAAGAAAAATCTAGAGAGTGCTGATGAAAACAGTAAAGAAATTCTAGATAATATAGAAAGACAAAAACAAGTTTTAGGTATAAAAACAGAAGAGCTTGTAGCTGCTACTGAAGAACAAAAAGTATTAAATGAACAGCTAGCTAACCTTCAAAAAGAACTTGATATATTAGTTGAAAAAAATATTTTAATTAATTCAAACGGGAAAAATATCGAAGAACAAATTCGTACAGGATATAACTTCAAAAGTAACCTGGAAAATCGTAAGAAGTTCTTAGAAGATCAGATTAATAATTTAAGTTTTTACAATATTGGAGTAAAAGAAATTCTTGCTAATAAGAATGCTCTAGCTGGTGTTCACAATAGTGTAGCGAATATTGTAGAATTTGATAACGAATATGCTGTTGCAATTGATATAGCTTTAGGACAAGCACAACAAAATATTATCGTAGAAAATGAGAATGTAGCGAAAGAGTGTATTAATCACTTAAAGAAAACTAATAAAGGTAGAGTTACATTTTTACCATTAAATAATATTAAAGCAAAAGCTATAGCGAGTGATGTTTATAGAACAGTTGTAAATGAAGAAGGATTTATAAATATTGCTGAGAATCTAATATCTGTTGATAGTAAGTATAAAAATATAATATCTCACCTATTAGGACTTGTTCTTATCGTTGATAATATGGATAATGCCAATAGAATAGCACGTAAGATTAATTTTAGAAATAGAATTATTACATTAGATGGGCAAATCATTAATAGTGGTGGATCTATCACTGGTGGTGCTATTAATAAAAATAATAATTCATCTATTAAACATAAGGCAGAATTAGATGAACTTTCACAAAACCTTGTTAAAATAAATGATAAGATCGAGAAATTAGTAAATGAGAAGAGTCTATTAGAGCGTCAACAACAAGAAGTGATGGACGAAATTTTAAATTATAAATCGGTAAAAGAAGAGGCGATTTTAAAACTTAAGCAATTAGAATTAAGTATAAATCATAAAAACTCTGAAATTTCTGATATTAAAGTGAATATAGAATTAAATGAGAAGAAACTACTGGAATTCAAAGATAACGAAGACAATTCAAGTAATATTGTCGAATTAACTCAAAGCCTTGAGAAAATTAGAAAAGAACTTCAAAAACTTGATGAGAAAATCAAAGAAGAAAGCAGTAAAAAACAAAATGCTCAAAGTGCAGAGGAATTATTCTTAGAGAAAATTGCTGAACTTAAGATTGAAAAATCAAAATTAGAAGAGACAACTAAATATGGTTTAGAGTTAATAGAATCACTATTAGCTGATATAACAGATATAAATGAGCAATTAACAAGATTAGAAATGTCTAAAGATGCTGAATCATTAAGTGAAGAAGATGAGCAAAAGATATTAGAAAATAACTCTAAAGTAATTGCTGAATGCGGCGAACGATTAACAACGCTTAAGACGTTATTATCAGATCTTGATATGGAAAAAACAGGGTTATTCAAACGCGAAAAAGAAATTACCGTAGCTCAACAAAGAAATAACGAAAGTCTACGTCAAAAAACTTCAGAATTTGAAAAATTAACTGTAGAACAGACGAAGATAGAAGTTAAGATTGATGAATATCTAGAGAACCTTGTTACTAACTATAATGTAACATATGAGAGTGTATCAAACAGATTAACTGCTGAAAATATTGAAGAAGTACCTTCGTATAAGGATGATGTAGTAAGACTTCGTAAAGAGATAGTGGACTTAGGTAATATCAACTTGAATGCTATTGCTGAGTTCGAAGAAATCAAAGAACGTTATGACTTCTATAATGAGCAAATTACCGATCTTGTAGAAGCGAAAGAAAAACTAGAAGAGACTATTGCAGAGATTGATAAAGAAGTAAAAGAACGCTTCTTAACGACATTTGTTCAAGTAGCAGAGAATTTTAATAAAATATTTAAAGAACTTTTCAAAGGTGGTTATGCGGATATGACATTAGAATCACCAAACGATATATTAAATACTGGAATAGTAATAGAAGCTTCACCTCCTGGTAAAAAACTTCAAAATCTTTCATTATTATCAGGTGGAGAGAAATCTTTAACTGCGATAAGTTTATTGTTTGCAATATTGCAAGTTAAAAATCCACCATTTGTAGTGCTAGATGAGGTAGAAGCGGCACTAGATGAAGAAAATGTTAATAGATTTGCTAAATTCTTAAAAGTTTATTCAGAGAATAATCAGTTCTTAGTTATTACGCATAGACGAGGAACTATGGAAGCTATGGATACTTTATACGGAGTAACAATGCAAGAAAAAGGTATTAGTTATATCTTAGAATTAGAGTTAAAAGATGTTATCGAGAACTTTGAAGAGGTAGTAGAGTAGTAGGTAAAATTTTATAATAAGTTAAAAGACACGGTTAAGTTTGATCTTAACTGTGTCTTTTTTAACTTAATTTGAATAAGATAAATTCTTAATAAATCCATACCAAACATAAATTACAATAATTATTGCCAGCAATTCACTTAGATGAATTAAAATATTTAGAATAGAAAATTCAGCTAGTTGATAATAAACCCCAGTTTTCTGAAATGATATCGCGCAAATCACTAATGGGAATGTAAAAGCAGAAAAGCTAGGGTAGAATTTTCTTTTTAGCAGATATGGTAATTGAAATAAGACAAATATAAACAATAATATTGTAAGTGGTATTAGTATTGCTAGTATTATGTTACTTTTTTGAGTTACTCCAATCATATAACTAGCTAGTAAGAGTCCACCAGGTGCTGAGAATACAGTAATAGTAGGGTAATCTCCATCTTTATAATGTTTATATTTATAGACTCTATAAAGAACAAAAGGTAATAATAATAAATAGTTAATATAAGAAAAGTAGAAGTAAATTAATCCTAGCATTTCTAAGTTGTAATTTATTGCTGTTACTGTCACAACAGCTGGCCCAACAAAGGTAATAAACCAAGTTGGATAGATTTTACTTATATGTCTTTCTTTTATTATAAAATTATAAATTGCATAGCAAACAACACAAAAATCTAGAAAGATTCCAATTATCCATACTGGCATACTCAATAGTCCAATATATTTTTTTGAAAATGAAGCAAGTAGCATAATACTCATAGGGTATGTTGCCATTACTGTCGCTACAACCGGATTTTCCATTTCTTTTTTTAATTTGTCAAATCCCAACACAAACTTAATAGTTAAAAGTACAATTATTATCAAAGATAATAGATTAAATAATAACTGTAGGGAAGATGAATATGGTTGTAATAAATTTCCTAATGCAGCAGAACCTAATGCTAAACCTGCAATTGGTGTAGGTAAATTTTTAATTATATTCATAAATAACTCCTAATTTTTATTCTACTTTTATTGTATAAGATTTCTTGTAATAATTCAATAATTTTTCTGTTGACATTTCATACAAAATAATTTACAATAAGAAACAAGTGTTACCTATTAATGGAGGTTTGAATATGGCACCAAAATTTAAATTTACTAAAGAAGAGGTCTTGACTGTAACTATAGATTTTATAAGAGAAAATGGAATAGAAGCATTAACTGCAAGAGAGTTAGCTAAAAAATTGGAGTCATCTACTAAAGTAATATTTAGTTTGTTCTCTAATATGAAAAATTTAGAAGATGAAGCAAAGTTTGTTGCAGAAAATATTTTTTCAGAAAAAGTCAATTTAGCTTTAAAAGATGATAGTCCGTTTAAACGATTAGGAGTAGAGTATATATTATTTTCAAAAAATGAACCTAAATTATTTCAGTGGTTATTTATGAAAAAAGGTATAGAAGTAGGAAGTTTTAAAGATTTTCTTCCAATGAGAGACTATGAATATAGATCAGTAATTGAGTCTATAGATGAAGAGTATAAAATTTCAATAGAAAATGCAAAAAAATTTTATGAGCACTTATTTATATATAGTCACGGTATTGCAACATTAACAGTTACGGGAATATATAATTTTACATCGACTGAAATTATTGAGTACATGGCAGAAATAGCTAAAAGTTTAATAGTACAATATTTAAAGGAGATTGATTAAATGATTACAGCAAAAAATATTAAGAAAAAATATAATGATCAAGAAGTTTTAAGGGGAATAGATTTAAAAATTGATAAAAATGAATTTGTTGTTATACTTGGGGCTTCAGGTTCAGGGAAATCTACATTATTAAATATTTTATCTGGTTTAGAAAAGTCAGATTCAGGAGAAGTTGTATATGATAATGAGTCTATAAGTGATTACTCAGAAAAACAATTAACAAAGTTTCGTAAAGATAAAATAGGATTTGTTTTCCAACAATATTATTTATTAAATAATTTAACAGTAGAACAAAATGTTAAAGTAGGAGCTAATTTAGCAAATAATAAAGAATATGTTGATATTATAAAGGAATTAGGTTTAGAAGATAAATTAAGTAAATATCCAAATGAGTTATCTGGAGGAGAGCAACAGCGTGTTTCAATTGCGAGAGCATTAGCTAAGAAGCCAACTGTACTATTTTTAGATGAACCAACAGGAGCTTTAGATGAGGTGACTGGAAGAAAAATATTAGAGTACTTATTAAAACTAAAAGATAAATCAAACTTTACAATGATAATGGTAACTCATAATGAGAATATTGCTGAACTTTCAAATAAGATAATTCATGTAGGTAGTGGTAGAGTAACTTCTATTGAAGAAAACCGTACACCTAAATCTGTAAAAGAAATAGGGTGGTAATAATATGCTAGTACAGTTAAAAGATTTAAGAAAAGCAATTGCAGTAGTGATAGTAAGTTTTTGTGCGATATTTATAACTACACTTTTTTCTAACTTATATTTAGATTTGAAAGGCCTAGATATTACGGGATTTAATATAATGCAGAAAAAGTTCTATGATGCTCAGCTTATTGTTTCCAAATTTGTAATAATTATAACAGGAACTGTCTTATCAATAAGTGCAGCCGTAATGTTAATATTTTATATAAAACAATTTATTGATGATTCTAAACATAAAATTGGAATATTAAAAGCTCAAGGTTACAGTAATAACTTTATAGCATCTAAGTTTTCTATTTTTGGATTTTTGGTATTTTTAGGTTCATTATTAGGGTATAGTAGTTCACATTTATTTATGCCGAAATTTTATGAGAGTAGAAATACAGATAATATATTATCTGAACTTACAATGAATTTTCATCCTAAACTTTTATTAATAATGGTTATATTACCATCACTATTGTTTTTAGTAATATCAATCGTGTATGTACTGTTTAATTTAAATGTACCAACGATTAACTTGCTTAAACAAATAAATTCAACAAATAAAAAAATTAGAAAAAGAAGATTTAGACAATATAAAAACTTTTTTAAAGAATTAAGAGCAACAGTATTATTTAGTAATAAAACCCTATTATTCTTTGTTATTTTTGCTGCATTATCATTTTCTTCAATGATTCAAATGGCATTTGGTATGAGAGATTTTGTTGATGGAACAATAAGAATTATGATGATGATAATAGGTGTGATATTATCGCTATCAATATTATTAATTTCATTAGAAGTGATTGCTAGTAGTAATATAAAAAATATATCTATTTTAAATATTATGGGCTTTTCAAAAAGTGAATGTTCAAAAATAGTATTATCAGGTTATAGAGTGGTAGCATATATAGGTTTTGCTGTAGGAACAGTTTATCAGTATTTTTTAATAAGAGTATTACTAAAAGTTTTATCTAAAAAATTAGATAGCGAAACAACATATAACTTTGATTTAATTTCAGTAATTGGTAGTTTTATAGTATTTGTATTAATATATGAAATCTTTATTTTATACTATAGTAATAAGATAAAAGGTTTAAATGTTAAAAAAATTATGATGGAATAAAAATAACAACTCCTTGTATATTTATACAGGGAGTTGTTTTAGGAGTAATTATTTAGCTAAACCTTCAGAAATTTTATCTAAGTTCCATTTCATCATGCTGTAGTAGCTATCTCCATTTTGTCCTGGTTCAGCGATTGAATCAGTGAAGATTTTTTCATAAATTGGAATATTAGTATCTTTTGATACAGTTTGCATTGGACGTTCATCAACACTACTTTCTACGAATAGTGAAGGTACTTTAGTTTTACGTAATTTTTCAACTAGAGTTTTGATTTGATCTGGAGTTCCTTCTTCTTCAGTATTGATTTCCCAAATGTAAGCTGAAGGTACGTTATATGCTTTAGAGAAATATTTAAAAGCTCCTTCACTAGTTACTATCATTTTTTTCTCTGCTGGAATATTGTTAAATTTATCTTTAGATTCTTTATCTAATTTAGATAGTTTTTCTAAATATGTTTTTAGATTTGCTTCATAGAAATCTTTATTTTTAGGATCTTTAGCTTCTAATTGTTTAGCAATATTTTTAGCGTATATCATACCATTTTCAAGGTTTAACCAAGCATGTGGATCTTCTTTACCTTTTTCATGTTGACCTTCAAGGTAAATTACATCAACACCTTCACTAACAGCATAGTAATCTTTATTTTCTTCTTTTTTAGCGTTTTGAACTAATTTTGTAAACCAAGCATTACCACCAGTTTCCAGGTTTATACCGTTGTATAAGATAAGGTTTGCCTCAGATGTTTTCTTAACATCATCAGGAAGCGGTTCATATTCGTGTGGATCTTGACCAACTGGAACGATACTGTGTAAATCAATTTTATCACCGGCGATATTTTTTGTAATATCGGCGATAATAGAGTTAGTTGCTACTACTTTTAGTTTAGTAGCTTCGTTAGAACTAGAACCTTGCTTAGCGCTAGAACAAGCAAATAGTCCAACAGCTAGTGTGAAAATAAGCGCTAGAAAACTTAATTTTTTAAAACCTAATTTTTTCATATTATAGGCCTCCTTTATTTATTTTATAATTTTATTCAAAAATAAAATAGATTTACATAACTAATAATAATCATTATCAATTAAAACTTTCATAATAACACCTCTAAATAAACTTGTTTTGGAAGTATCTTATATATTAATAAGTTTATTTAAAGGGATTATTATATTTAATATATGGTATTCTATTTTATTCGTGAATATTATTATCTAAGTTAATTATTTTTTATGTTTAACAAAGCGTTGTTTTGGAGCAATAAAGAAACTTATTGCGAAAACTACGGCTAGTGTTAAAACTATACTAGATCCTGCAGCTATATTGAATGAATAACCTATAAACAATCCTAATACAGAACAACTTGCTCCGATTGTAGATGATAAAAATATCATAGTTTTTAGGCTGTTTGCATAGAGATATGCAGTTGCTGCTGGGGTAATCAACATTGCTACAATTAAAATAGTACCAACACTTTGCATTGCAGTAACAGACACTAGAGTTAATAGTATCATTAGTAAGTAATGATAGAAATTAACTTTCATCCCCATTGCTTTTGCTAATAGTTCATCAAATGAAGTCAAGAGTAATTCCTTGAAAAATAGTTTAATAACTAAAAGAACAAAAACTCCAACTCCTATAGTAATATACATATCTATATCTTGTACTGCTAGAATATTACCAAACAAGATATGGAAAAGGTCAGTAGAACTTTTCGCTACACTAATTAAGATAACCCCTAGAGCTAAGAATGAACTAAATGTTATTCCTATAGCTGTGTCACTTTTAATTATAGAATTACCTTTAATGAATGTTATGATTATTGATGCTAATAGACCAAATACAATTGCACCAATAAAGAAATCTATACCCAATATAAAAGATAGTGCCACACCAGGAAGAACTGCATGAGAGATTGCGTCTCCCATTAATGACATTCCTCTTAGAACAATAAAACATCCAACAGCTCCAGCTACGATTCCAATAACAATAGCAGTGATTAAAGCATTTTGTAAAAAATGAAAACTATATAATCCGTCGATAAAATCTTTAATCATTTGTACCACCTCCCATAAAGAATAAGTCAGTACCATATGCTTTTGTTAAATTTTCTCTAGTGAAAGTTTTTTCAGTTTCACCGTATGCAATGACTTCTTTATTTAGTAACAATACATTATCAAAATAAGAATGAACTTTTCTTAAGTCGTGATGAACAATTAATATTGTATGACCTTTTTCTCGAAGGTCTCTTAATGTATTCATTATTATTTCTTCACTAACTGAATCGATACCCACAAATGGTTCGTCTAGAAAGATATATTTTGCTTCTTGAACAAGACAACGAGCAATTAGTACACGTTGAAATTGTCCACCAGAGAGTTCACTAATTTGTCGATTAGAAAATTGTTCTAAGCCGACAATTTTTAAAGCCTCGTCAACTTTTTGCCAATCAGATTTTTTTAATTTTTTTAGTATTCCAATCTTAGAATATAAGCCAAGAGAAACGCATTCTCTAACTTTTATTGGAAAGTTATAATCTATATTGATTTTTTGTTCAACATAAGCGACATTGTCAAGATTTTCTTTCGAAACTTTATCATCAATTGTTGTCTTACCTATTGAAGGTATTATATGTAGAACGGCTTTTATTAAGGTAGATTTACCAGCACCGTTAGGCCCTATGATACCTGTAATACCAGGTCCTGTAATTTCTAAATTAATATTAGAAAGGGCAGGTGCTTGGTTATAAGTTACAGTTAAATTTTCTATCTTTATCATACTTGTCCCTTCTCTTCATATTTTATTGTATACATTAAAGTTTACCTTAGGAAAGAAAATAAGTCAAGTAAATTTTGTTGTATTCAGAAAAAAAACATGTATACAGCTAAATATATACAGAAAAATAATAATTATTTAGTTTAAAAGTGAAAGTTTTTCAGAAAATAAAAAAACCTACCTTACAAAAAATATTGTAAGGTAGAAATAAGGGAGTAAATATGAAAAGTCTTTATTATAAGCTAGGGAGACTTATAATAAAAGAACATATGAAGTAATATATTAATTACTTCACTTATAAGTATAACAGAAGTATATACAAAAAACAAGAGGAAAATAAAATTTTTTTTGAAATATTGAAAAAAATTTTTGGTAAAATATTAATGAAACTCGATTTATATAAAAAGATTAAAAATTTGATAATAATGTACTAATGAGTTTGTAGTTTAACTACAAATAATACTATTATTACAGTAAAAAATAATCAAATTTCCATTTACTGTAAAGATGTAAATATCTTGTGTAGATGTATATATTTTAAAGATGCTAATTACTCAAAAAAAAAAATTAATGTAATATTAAGTATATAATTATAGAAAAAGTAAACAGAAATATGAAAAAATGTTTATAAAATAAGTTTAATATAAAAACATCAATACTTGGCTATAAATTTATCTTTATGATGTAATTATTTATACAATTGTATACCTTAAGAATACAGAAAATAAAAAGAAGTTAGTTTTTAAATTCTAACTTCTTTACATTTTTATTTTACTTCAAATTTTTCACGAACAATTTTAGCTACTTGTTCGCAGTATTTATCAGTTAGCTCATCGCTACTTGCTTCCACCATTACTCGAATTAGGTTTTCTGTTCCAGATGCACGTAACAAAATACGCCCATTACCCTCTAATTCTTTTTCTACTTTTTCACATTCAGATAAAATTTCTGAGTCTTCCATAGCAGTTTTCTTATCAATCACTTTAATATTTACTAATTTTTGTGGATAGATACTAACTTCTGAAGCTAATTCTTCTAAAGATTTTCCAGATGTTTTAATAATGTTAGCAAGTTTAACAGCTGTAAGAATTCCATCACCAGTTGTAGCGTAGTTCATAAGAACTATATGTCCTGATTGCTCACCTCCAAGTGAGTAATCATTTTTTCTCATTTCTTCAACTACATAGCGATCTCCCACTGCAGTTTTAACAGATTGTAATCCATTTTCTTCTATAGCTTTATAGAAACCGATATTACTCATTACTGTAGAAACAACCATATTATCTTTTAGTTCACCTTGTTCTTTAAGGTGTTTTGCAAGAATAAACATGATTTTATCGCCATCTACAATATTACCGTTAGCATCAACTGCTAAAACTCTGTCGCCATCTCCATCAAAGGCAAATCCTACATCAACGTTATTTTCTTTTACGAATTCAGAAATTGTCTCAATTTTTGTAGAACCCACGTTATCGTTAATATTGACACCGTTTGGTTGGCAACCAATAGTTTCTATATCTGCTTCTAAATCTCCAAAAATGAACGGTGCAACACCAGTTGTTGCTCCATTGGCACAATCTAATGCTATCTTAATATCAGATAAGTCTCCAGTGATAGATTGTTTAATGTGTTGAATATATTTTTGAGTTAATTCATTACCACCATAAACTTTTCCAATTTTTTCAAAACTAGCGTTTTTAATTTTTTCAGAATTATCAATTAATGACTCGATTTCTAATTCTTGCTCATCTGTAAGTTTGAATCCATCAGGGCCAAAAATTTTAATTCCATTATCTTGATAAGGATTGTGTGAAGCAGAAATCATAATTCCACTATCTGTTTCAATAGTTTTTGTTAAATAAGCAATTGCAGGAGTAGGTATAGTCCCAACTGTCATTACATTGACACCTGTACTAGTAAGACCTGCAGTTAGTGCGTGTTCAATCATGTCACATGAAATTCTAGTATCTCTACCAATTACTACTTTTGGATGTTCTTTTTCTTCAGTAAGTAATTTACCTAGAGCTTTACCTACTTTAAAACTCAAATCGGCTGTTAGTGATTCTCCTGCGATACCACGAATACCGTCAGTTCCAAAATATTTTCTCATAAAAAAATGACTCCTTGTTTTATAATCTATATGAATATTACTATATAAAACGAAATAAGTCAAGGTTTAGGAGATATTAGAAGTATATGAAAGCATTATATTGCTTAATTGTCCATTTATTTTATCTTTAATAGATAATATTCAATGATGTATTAGTTTTAGTATAAAAAAAGAGGAACGATTTTCGATAATCATTCCTCAGACTAGTTTATTTATTTAATTTTCCAATATCGTCAAGTACTTTTTTAGCCTCATCTTTATTATTTTTAGAATATACACGTTTATTGTATATTATTGCACTTATAGAAATCATGTGCGCCGAAACAGGTGCTGCTAAGAATAAGAATGCTATTGCTAATAAGAATTTATATTCAAATACATTTAGATAACGATAGAAGTATACAAATCCTGCTATAAGGATTAATTCTACAGAGAAAGATCCGGTAACTCCTGCTGCGTGTATTTTAGTTATTTCATCAGGTAATCTAATAAATCCTATTACTGTTGATAGCATTGCTATTACTGCGATTAAAATTAGAAGTATAATAATAATGTCTAAAATACTATTTAGTATCATCACTAAAGACCTCCTTTTTAGCTAAGAATCTAGCAGTAACAACTGTACCTACTAAACATATAATAGCTATGATAAGTATAAGTGAAATATAAGAAAAAGTTTTATAGTACATACTAACTAAAACTATTAAGCACATTAGTGGCATGGCAAGTAGGTCACTAGCTATTAATTTATCAAATATGCTCGGTTTTTTTACGATATAAATTAATAAGAAAAATATCATGGCAATACTAGCGAATATACCTAGTAAAATTGAATAGTCTAATACTTTATCCATTTAAATCAACCTCCAGTATTGCTTTTTCAAAACTATTTTTTATACCTTCAATCTCACCAGGAATATCATCAGTATCAAGGCAATGAATATGAAGTGTTTTATTATCATGGCCAACATTGACTGTAAGTGTACCTGGTGTTAAAGTTATCATATTGGCAAGTAATGTAATTTGCCAATTTTTTGTTACTTCTAAAGGATATTCAAAAATAACAGGGTTAACATCAAGATCTTTTTTGAACATTAATTTTAAAACATTTATATCTGCTTTTAATAATTCAAACAAGAACATTAAGATTAATTTTATCCATTTATAAACATAAATGTAATAAAGTTGATCTCCTAGAATGTTTTTTGCAAATGTTTTTCTAAAGATGAATAGTAGTACCATACCCCAGAAAAATCCTACTGCAAAATATTCAGAATTATAGTTACCTGAAAAGAACATCCATACTACACCAACTAATATATTAATTAAAAATTGTAGTGCCATAATTATGCTCCTTTCTTAAGTACTAAGTCAATATAGTGTTGAGGATTTAGTACCATTTGTATCCCTTTATCGAAGAAACCATCTAATAGATTAGTGCTTACTCCAATAATAAGTGCTATTGCTACGATAGCTATAAGAGGGATTTGAACACCTTTTGGAAGAGGTTTTAAAGTTAAACTCTTATTGATATTATCGTAGAATACATTTAAGAATATTCTAATTAAAGAGTAAAATACAACCAATCCAGATAATGCCACTAATATAGCAATAAATGTATTATTATTTGTAACTAAACCTTTAATTATTAGTGCTTTACCATAGAATCCACTGAATGGTGGAACCCCTGCTAATGAAAGAACTATAATGAAATATGTCCAACCAAGAAGAGGGTATTTATTGATTAAACCACATTTTTGGAGATATTTGACTCCGCTAACGTAAATTATTAATCCAACAACTATGAATAATGCAGCTTTTAGTAATATATCGTTTACTGCATATAATAAAGCACCTTTAACACCGAAAGTATTCAGTGTTGCAGTTCCACATACCATAACTCCAAGAGAAATTACGATATTAAAAATTACTATTTGTTTTAAATCTTTTTGATAGATTGCTCCGATACAACCGGCTATAATTGAGACTGCTCCAAGTATTAATATATAAGACTTGATGAAGTTTGATTCGTAATAGAATAATCCATATGTTCTAATAATTGAGTAAAGACCAACTTTTGTTAGCAATGCTCCGAAGATAATAGAAATTGCAATTGGTGGTGCTGCGTACGATCTATTCATCCATGTGAATAGTGGGAATAGAGCACCTTTCATACAGAATACAAATATCATTACAGATCCAACAAGGTATAATCCACGACGGTCAGACATCGATGAGATTGTTTGAGATATGTATGCCATATTTAAGCTACCAACAATAGTGTAAAGATATCCAATACTAATAACAAATAAGCTACCAGCAAATACGTTCATTAGTACATAACTAATAGAAGATTTAAGTTGTTCTTTATTAATACCTACTAACAGTAGTAAGTAAGATGACATAAGTAAGATTTCATAGAAAACAAAAAGGTTAAATATATCACCTGTAGTGAAAGCTCCGTTTATCCCAACCATGATTAATAAAAATCCAGGATAGAAGAAACTAAGTTCTCTAACTTTATCAATTGTTTTAAATGAATATAACAATGTTGCAAGAAATACAACCGAAGATGTTGTAACTAGAACACTATTAAGTCCGTCTAATGTTAAAGTAATACCAAATGGACTAGCCCAATTCCCCATCTCTAATATTAGTATTTGGTGTTTATTTACCATATAGATATTAAATATAGAAAATGCTAAGACTAGTAGTGTAGCCAATGTTGTTAATAAACGTTGCATTGCTATTCTTTTTCTAAATAATACAGTTATTGCTGCGAATAGAAGGGGGATAAATATTGGTATAACAGGTAAATTACTATGCATTATTTCTTTCCTCCTTCATATTTTCTACATCTTCAAGATCAATTACATTATCGCTTCCTTTTAATTTGTAGTTAGCAATGTAGATTGAAATTAAAAGACAAGTTACTGCGAATCCGATAACGATGGCAGTAAGAATAAGTGCTGCTGGAATAGGGTCTATATAATTCTTTCCTAATTCTGAAATAATAGGTATATCTCCATCATATAAACCTCCTGCGATAAGTATAATAAGGTTAGCAGCGTGTCCAAAAAGACCAACTCCAATTATTATTCGCATCATACTCTTAGAAAGCATTAGGTAAACACCAAAACCAACAAGAATACCACATAAGATAATCATATAAAATTCCATTATTTACCATCCTTTCCGAAAGCTAAAATTACTGACATAAGAACTCCAACAACTACAAAATATACACCTAAGTCGAATATTGCAGCTGTGTGTAATTCCATTTCTCCCATTATCGGAACGTGAATGTGAGTGAAATGATGTTTGAAGAAATTCTTTCCGACTATAACACCACTAAACGCCGTACCAATGGAAAAAAGTAATCCAATAGCAGTTACATATACATAGTTAATAGGAAGTAGTTTATTGACTCTATCTATTCCATATGTAAACATTGCTAGAGCCAATGCCATTGTACAAAGGAGTCCTCCGACGAAACCACCACCAGGAAGGAAGTGACCACCAAAGTACAAACTAAGAGAAAGTAAAAATATACATCCTGAAATAATAGCAGATAATGATTTTAAAATTACATCATTAGTTTTCATCTTTTGGTCCTCCTCGTTTAATTATTTTAAACATAGCATAGATGATTAATGCAACCATAGTCATAACTGTTATTTCGAACAAGGTATCAAATCCCCTAAAATCTACGATAATAACATTTACTATGTTTCCACCACCAGATGCGACAACATTATCAAAATAGAATTGACTAATTTCTGATGGGTTTTTATACGCGTAAGATACAAGTCCTACGATTGTAAAACTAATACCAGTTAGTGTCGCGATTATTGCATTAGTAAATTTAAAACTTTGTTTTTCTACTTGTTTTGTTTTATCAGTTAATAGAATGAAGGCTATTAAGAAAATAATAGTAGAAATTGATTCAATTACAAATTGTGTCATTGCTAAGTCTGGTGCTCTAAATGTAACATATAGCGCAGTCATCATAAATCCAATTCCAGAAGAAAGAATAATAAGTACTAGCCTATTATACACTGTAGTTAGAGCAACACAGCATACGACTATACATAGTCCTATGAAAATATTCATGTAATGAATTGTAGAAAAGTTATTAATTAACATAGGTCTACCGATTGCAAAGTAACCACCAATAATAGTTGCAGATAATACTACAAAGATATAACTCATATTTCTTCTAAGTTGGTTTGTAACAAATGTATCATGGAGTGTACCACTTACTTTGTGTAGTAAGTTACCTAGGTTATTATATGCTCCGTGAATAGAAATAATAGTAGGGTTTATACTATAGATTTCATTTCTACTTGCAAATAATTTATAAATTACAAAACTTGCAATGATAACAATAATAGAAGTAAGAAGTTCTATTGAGAAGAAACTATCATGATGGACATGAGTGATTACTTCGTTATTAGTTATTTTTACAGCTAGCGCAGATTGTTGAGCTGGAATAACTATGTAATCTTTTATGAATGTGTTAATAATTACGAAGACTACAAGTATTATTGGTGATATAAAGATACCATTACTTGGAAGATGTAATTTCTTATTGCCCAGTATAGAATTATCGAATTTACCTAGGAATGGTTTGAATGCTACTATTAACGAATAAATAGCAGTTCCTAAAGCTCCAATAACTACAGCTATTACGATGATCATATATAGCATGCTTGATTGCGTTAATCCATAAACTACCGTTAAGAAGTATTCTTTTGAGTAAAATCCACTTAAAGGTGGGATTCCTGCCATAGAGAACCCGGCGATAATACTTAATATAAAGCTAAGTGGCATATATCTTTTAATACCACGAAGTTTTTCGATATCACGTGAATGGAATGAATGATCGATAATACCAGTAATCATAAATAAACTTGCTTTAAATGCTGCATGGTTAATAATATGGAAACATACAGCATAGAATGCGAATGTATAAACGTAGTGATTATCGTTGTATAGGCCAAGGTTAGCTATACCTATCATAAGAGTCATCATACCAAGTTGACTAATAGTTGAATATGCAAGAATTCCTTTTAAATCTTTTAGGAATATTGCAGAAATAGAACCTATTAGCATAGTAATAGTCCCAAAAATGATAAGAATATTACCAAATGAAGAAGTAAATGAGAATACAATGCCAATTCTTAGTAATAGATAGATTCCGGCTTTAACCATTGTAGCTGAGTGTAGGTAACTACTGATTGGTGTAGGTGCAGCCATTGCATCAGGTAGCCAAATATGGAATGGAAACTGTGCTGATTTTGTAAATGCACCGAATATTATAAGAATCATTGCTACTACATATTTATCGTTGTATCCATGATTTTTAGTGAATTCTATAATTTCACTAACATTAAAACTTCCAGTAATATTATTTAAAATGAAAATTCCTGCTAGCATTAGGACTCCACCAAAGACAGTAATAATCAATGATTTTAGAGCACCTTTTCTAGATGCATCATTTTCGTGCCAATAACTAATTAATAGGAAAGAAGAAACAGATGTCATCTCCCAAAACATATACATACTAAGCATGTTATCAGATAAAACCACGCCTAACATGGCAGACATGAATATTAGTAAAAATATGTAAAATTTATGTAATTTTTCATCTGTAATGCTCATATAGTAACATGAATATAATATTACTAGAGTACCGATTCCTGTAATTAGTAATGAGAATAGAAGTGATAAACCGTCGAGATTTAGGTTGATATCAAGTCCTACGTTAGAAACAAATGCTAGTTTCTTATAGATTGTTCCACCTGAATAGATATACTTAAGATTTGAAATAAAATACCCAAACAGTATTAATGGTACAACTATAACGAATTTTCCAGTATGGATGGTTTTGAAGTTTTTCCTAAAGAAAGGTACGAAAAACATCGCAATTACTGGTAAAAAGACAGCTAATTGTAACATAAAAAAACCTCTTTCTAATTTATTTTTTTTATAACACTAATTATATAACAAAATAGCTTAAAATACTATTGATATTCAACTTTTATATAATTATTTTTCAATAAAAAATGGTGGATAACATAAAGGAATATTATAAAAAGTTATGAAAACGATAAAATAAAGTATTAATTATTTTCTAAAAATAATTAATATAATTCTATTATTTTAGATGTTAAAATATAGTGTGGATAAATAATATTGCTTAAAATGCAACTTGTAACTATAAAATAAACTTATTATTTTCAGAATATTTAGTAGAAAATATAGATAATTATTTTTTTAATATCTCTTGTTTAAGGTGAGAAAAAAAGGTATAATAAAGTTATTAATATATTTACAGGGGGACTAACTGATGTCACATAAACAAACACCACATATTAAACCAAATGGAGTAGAAATCGCTGAAACGATTCTTTTACCAGGGGATCCTTTAAGAGCGAAATTTATTGCAGAAACATTTTTAGAAGATGCAGTTTGTTTTAATGAAGTGCGTGGTATGCTAGGATATACTGGAACATATAAAGGTAAAAAGATTTCTGTAATGGGAACAGGTATGGGACCAGCTAGTATCGGTATTTATTCTTATGAATTAATCCACACTTTTGGGGTTAAGAATTTAATTAGAATTGGAACATGTGGAGCACTACAACCAGAAGTAAAATTATATGATGTAATTTTAGGAATGGGATCTTCAACAAACTCAAACTACATGCACCAATATAATATTCCAGGAAACTACAGTTTAACTGCATCATTTGATTTATTATTAAAAGCTTACAACAGAGCTCAAGAAATGGGTCAAGCAGTACACGTTGGAAATATTTTATGTAGTGAAATTTTCTATAATGCTGATGAAAAAGCTATGGAAAACTGGATTAAAATGGGAGTATTAGCTGTAGAAATGGAAAGTACGGCACTTTATGCAAATGCAACAGCAGCTGGAGTTAATGCTTTAACAATTCTAACAGTTAGTGATTCATTAGTAACTGGTGAAGAAACGACTCCAGAAGAAAGACAAACGGCATTTACGAAAATGATGGAAATTGCTTTAGGTTTAGTATAAAATTAGGAATTTAGAGGTATTATAATATGAGTAACTATCAAGAATTATATGAAAAATGGTTAAATAGCTCAGCTTTAACAGAAGAAGAAAAACTTCAATTAAAAAATGTAGCTAATGATGAAGTTGAAAAAGAAGATAGATTTTATAAAGAATTAGAATTTGGAACTGCAGGATTACGTGGTAAAGTAGGAATGGGTTCTAATAGAATGAATAGATTCATTATCGCTCGTGCAACAAAAGCACTAGCACAAACTATTATCGACAATGGATTACAAGAAAAAGGTATTGCTATTGCTCACGATCCACGTCTTTTCTCAAAAGAATTTGCCAAGTTAGCAGCTTTAGTAATGGCTAGTAATGGAGTTAAGGCATATTTATTTGAGGACTTACGTCCAACTCCAGAATTATCATTTGCA
The DNA here is from genome assembly GCF_000173915.1 of Gemella haemolysans ATCC 10379. Lineage (NCBI taxonomy): Bacteria > Bacillati > Bacillota > Bacilli > Caryophanales > Gemellaceae > Gemella > Gemella haemolysans. The sequence goes on from NZ_ACDZ02000006.1 coordinate 155,520, forward strand.
GTTCGTTATTTAGGAACAGCTAGTGGTATTAACATTACAGCAAGTCACAATCCTAAAGAATACAATGGATATAAAGTTTATTGGCAAGAAGGATCTCAAATTAAATCTGATATAAGTGATAAAGTTTTAGAGTATATTAACTCAATGGATATCTTCGATAACTATGTTACTTTAACAGAGGAAGAAGCCAAAGAAAAAGGATTATTGGTATATATTGGAGAAGAAATTGATGAAGAATTCTATAAAGAATCTTTAAATTGTGCTATTAACGATGAAAACATTGATAAAGATATTTCTGTAGTATATACACCGCTTAACGGTGCAGGATATAAGGCTGTAACAACAGTTCTTGCACGTCGTGGATTCAAAAATGTTCATGTTGTTGAAGAACAAAAAGATCCTGATGGAACATTCCCAACAATTGAATATCCAAACCCAGAGGATACTGCAGCATTTGAATACGGTGAAAAATTAGCTAAAGAAGTTAATGCTGATGTAATCATTGCAACTGACCCTGACTGTGACCGTCTTGCTGTAGAAGTAATTCATAATGGAGAAGTAGTTTCTCTTAACGGTAACCAAGCTGGTGCAGTATTAGTTCAATATGTTATTGAAAATCTTGCAAAACAAAACAAATTACCAGAAAACCCAGTATTAGTTAAATCTATCGTAACATCTAAAATGGTAGAACCATTATGTAAAGAATACGGAGTAGAAGTAATTGATGTTCTTACTGGATTCAAAAACATCTGTGCATTACCGAATGAATGGGATATTACAGGTGAGAAAAACTATGTAATGGGATATGAAGAAAGTATTGGATATAACGTTGGTACATTCCTACGTGATAAAGATGGTGTAACTATCGCTATGTTATTAGTAGAAGCAGCAGCATTCTACAAAACACAAGGTAAAACATTAGTAGATGTACTTGATGGTTTCTATGAAAAATACGGGTACTATTTAGATAAAACTATCTCAATCGTTTTAGAAGGTGCAGCAGGTGCTCAAAGAATTAAACGTATGATGGAAAAATATCGTGAAATCTTTGCTCGTGAAATTGCAGGAAGTGAAGTAGTAGCGATTACTGACTACTTAGTTCAAAAAGAGAAAACAGTAGCTACAGGTGAAGAAAAGGCTATTGAAATTGAAAAAACTGATGCTGTTAAATTCAGTTATTCAGACGAATCTTGGTATACATTACGTCCAAGCGGAACAGAACCTAAAGTAAAACTTTATATCTACGTTAAAGATGCAGATAAAGAAGTTGCTAAAGAAAAATTAGTTAAATTTGAGGAAAAAGTATTAGAATTACTTTACTCAATCGATTAATAAAAAGGAAGTGAGAAAAATCTCACTTCTTTTTTATTTTTTATAATATTTTAGATACTCTTTACAGAATTCTCGAGCAGAAAGTTTACCACTGTGTCTGTCTGCATAAGAAGAGCTTACGAATTTTGAAATTTCATCTGTGTATGTAACTTTAGGTAAAGGTTTTTCAAGAACTGTCTCTTTATTTATTGCAAATGTTGAGAAACAAATACCAACTAAACGAGTGTGTCTAGTTTCATGGTTAAATGCACTTAGTTCAGCAAAAATTTCAACACTTCTTGTTCCAACCCTTGATATATAACTATCGATAATTAATGCCTCGTGTCTGTGGACAACATCTAAAAATTGATATGTGTCAATACTTGCAGTAAAGAAGGGTAGGTGTGTATATCTACGTATTACTAAACCTTGTACATCATCAAGCCAGTATAGGGTTTGTCCACCGAACAATGTGTCATGTCTGTTCATATGGTTTGGATAAATAGTATGGAAATTCTCAATTCTAGTATCTTTATAATTCATAACTTCTTGCATGAAAAAGTTCTCCTTAAAATTTATTTTACTAATATCTAATGTAAAATTAGAATACATAAGTAATTGTATCACAAATAGATAAATATATTAAGCATCGTTTATCATTTTGAAAAAAGTTATTTTGGAATGATGTTTTTTAATATAATTTTTATAATCTTTACATTTTTATAAAAATTATATTATAATAAAAGAAAATACAAATGAGGTGAAGGATAATGAAATATGAAACTATGTTAGAACGTTTTTTAGGATATGTTAACTTTAAGACTAGATCTGATGCTGCTAGTACGACGATTCCATCTACTCCAGAGCAAAAAGATTTTTTACGCATGTTAAAAGAACAATTAGAAGAATTAAATCTTAGTGACATAGAATTAAATGAGGAAAACTGGTTTTTAACTGCTACATTACCAGCTAATACTGATAAACCATACGATAAAATTGGATTTATTTCACATGTGGATACTGCAGATTTTAATGTTGAAGGTATTAATCCACAAGTAATTGAGAATTATGACGGTGAAGACATCGTTTTAAATAAAGAATTGAATGTTGTAATGAGTAAAGCTGAGTTCCCTAATTTAAGCAATTATAAAGGTTTAACTTTAATCACTACAGATGGGACGACTTTACTAGGTGCTGATGATAAAGCTGGAATTACTGAAATAGTAGAAGCAATTAAGTATTTAAGTGAACATCCTGAAATTGAACATGGTGATATTCGTATTGCATTTGGTCCTGATGAAGAAATAGGGCGTGGAGCAGATCATTTCGATGCTAAAGGATTCGCAACAGACTATGCTTTCACTATGGATGGTGGAGTTCTTGGTGAACTAGAATATGAAAGCTTTAATGCTGCACAAATAACATATAAAATTACTGGAGTAAGTGTTCATCCTGGTACAGCAAAAGGTAAAATGAAAAATGCCAATACGATTGCTGCAGAATTAGCTTCATTGTTCCCAGAAAAAGAGGTTCCTGAGCATACTGAAGGATATGAAGGTTTCTATTTATTGCATAATATGCAAGCTAGAATTGAAGAAGCAGAGATGGTTTATATAATTCGCGATCATGATAAAGAAAAATTTGAAGCACGTAAGAAATTTGCTGAAGAGGTCGCTACGAAAATTAATGAAAAATATGGTAATGTTGTGGAATATGAGCTATTCGATCAATATTATAATATGGGAGATGTAATTAAAAAAGATAAACGCTGTGTTGATGTAGCGGAGCAAGCTATTAAAAATGTAGGAGTAACACCTATTATTATTCCGATTCGAGGAGGAACAGATGGTTCTAAAATTTCGTATATGGGTATTCCAACTCCGAATATCTTTGTCGGAGGAGAGAACTTCCATGGGCAATATGAATTTAGTTGTTTAGAACATATGGAAAAAGCCGCAGATACAATAGTTGAAATAGCTAAATTAGCTAAAAAATAAAATCACGATAATTTTAAGAAAATAATAAAGATATAGCTCTATAATGCAATATTAATCTGGATATTTGTTCGGTTATTGTTATTGAGGTAGATATTAAATAATGATTATTTAAATAGTGTTTAATATTTATTTTGAATTATAAAAGAGTTATATCTTTTTAATTATAAAAGTATTTTGAAATTTGAAAAAAATGATAAAAAATCATGCATTAGCCTCAATTATATGGTACAATAGTAATGTATATTAACTAAAAAATTGAAATGAAAGTGAGGATGGTTGTAAGATGACTAAAAAAACATTTTATGTTACAACTCCTATTTATTACCCAAGTGGTAACTTACACATAGGGCATGCTTATACAACAGTAGCGTGTGACGCTTTAACAAGATATAAAAAATTAAGTGGATATGATACATACTTTTTAACAGGTACAGATGAACATGGTCAAAAAATTCAACAAAAAGCTCAAGAAAAAGGTATTTCAGAACAAGCTTATGTTGATGAAATGATTAAGGATATTAAAAAATTATGGGAAGCTATGGATATTAACTATAGCAAATTTATTCGTACAACAGACGATTATCATGAAACAGCAGTTGCTGAAATTTTTGATAAATTAGTTGAAAAAGGTGATATTTACCTTGGAGAATATAAAGGTTGGTATTCAATTAGTGATGAAGAATATTTCACAGAAACTCAACTTCAAGAAGTTTTCAGAGATGAAGAAGGAAATATGATTGGTGGTATAGCACCAAGTGGAAACGAAGTAAAATTAGTTAGTGAAGAATGTTACTTCTTCAAAATGAGTAAATATGCTGATAGATTAGTTAAGTACTATGATGAACACCCAGAATTCATTTTACCTGAAAGCAGAAAAAATGAAATGCTTAATAACTTTATTAAACCAGGATTAGAGGACTTGGCTGTTACTCGTACAACTTTTGATTGGGGAGTAAAAGTAAAATCGAATCCAAAACATGTTGTGTATGTTTGGATTGATGCATTAGTTAACTACATTACAGCACTAGGTTATGCAACTGGCGGAAGTGAAGAACTATTTAATAAATATTGGCCAGCAGATGTTCAAGTAGTAGGTAAAGAAATTGTGCGTTTCCACGTTATTTACTGGCCGATACTACTTATGGCATTAGATTTACCATTACCTAAAAAAATCTTTGCTCATGGTTGGTTATTAATGAAAGATGGTAAAATGAGTAAGTCTAAAGGTAATGTAGTTGATCCTTATATGTTAATAGAGCGTTATGGATTAGATTCAGCGCGTTATTACTTACTGCGTGAAGTTCCATTTGGACAAGATGGAATATTCACACCTGAAAGTTTCATTGACAGAATTAACTCAGATTTATCAAATGATTTAGGAAACCTATTAAATAGAACTATTTCTATGATCAATAAGTACTGTGGTGGAGTAATTCCAAAATTTGTTGAACCAACAACAGAATTTGATAGAGAACTAATAGCTTTATCAAAAGAAGTTATTGCAGAATATGAAGAGTATATGGAAAATATGCAGTTTTCTAAAGCTTTAGAATCAGTTTGGAAATTCATTTCTAGGACTAACAAATATATTGATCAAACTACACCTTGGATTTTAGCAAAAGATGAAGAGAATCAACCTGAATTAGATAAGGTTATGAACTACTTAGCGGAAAGTCTTCGTATTGCTACAATTTTAATAGCACCAGCTTTAACAAAAGCACCAACAGAAATTGCTAAACAATTAGGAATTAGAGAAGACTTATTAGTGTTTGAATCTGCTAAAACTTTTGGAGTGTTTGATGGAACTGTAAAAGTTGTAGAAAAACCAACTCCAATTTTCCCAAGATTTGATAAAGAGGTTGAAGTTGAGTATATTAAAGAACAAATGTCACCTAAGGCACTTGAGAACTTAGAAACAGAATCTAAAGAAGAAAATGAAGATACTTATGTTGAGCTTGCTGAAGAAATCACAATTGATAAATTCTTTGAGACTTCATTAAGAGTAGCAGAAGTATTAGAATGTGAAAAAGTTAAGAAAAGTTCGAAATTATTGAAATTTAAACTTGATCTAGGAAATCACCAAAGACAAATAGTTTCTGGTATCGCTAAATACTATGATCCAGCAGAATTAGTAGGTAAAAAAGTAGCTGTGGTAGCTAACTTAAAACCAGTTAAACTATGTGGTGAATTAAGTGAAGGAATGATTTTATCAGCAGAAAAAGATGGTATCTTACGAGTAGTTGAAATTAATGCTGAAATTCCTAACGGAGCAGAAATTAGATAATAAAAAAAAGAGAATTTAGTGAAAACTATATTCTCTTTTTTAGGGAATTTAAACAATTTATATGTACAAAATAATCCACCTGGGGATTTCCTCAGGTGGATTAAATTAATTATCTTGTTGTTCTTTGGTTGCTTTGAGAGTTAGAGGCGTTTTTATTATCATTATTATCTATGTTTTTAGTCTTAGGCGTTTCTCTATTAACTTCAATTACACGAACTGGATTAACAGGTACGAACGACCCATCAGATACATGATAAATTAATCTGTTGTTATTAATTCCAATACCGTTAATATTAAGTTGTGCACCATTACCAAAGGTAACTTTAACTTTGCTTGCTGCTTCATCAGAATAAACATTTTGTGTAGCTAAGAATTTAATCGCTACTGGACGAGAAATAAAGTTTTCAAGTTCATCGTTTTTAGAATCTACTGATACGAATTTTTCATTAGCTGTGATAAATTGACCTTGTAGATTTCCTGATGAAATTTGATACATTAAATATCCAGCAGGGGATACAATTTTGTTTACAGTTAATTTAGTACCAGGTTCAATAACTTCACCTTGGTCTGACCAACTTGCAGATTTGAAAGCATGAATTTTTTTGTTAACTGTAACTTGACGATCCACATCAAATGCATATGATGTGAAAGTTCCAGCAAGTTTAGCAGTTATTTCTTCATCTTGAGCATCAGAATCAATACGAGCAGCCTCGGCTTTTTCTTGTGCTTCTAAAATTTTAGCCTTTTCTTCGGCTTCTTTTTGTTTTTTCATTTCTTCCGTTGTATCTACAGCAGTAGTATTAGTTTCTCCAAAGCTTACATAATGTTCTTTAGCTGAAGAAATGAACTTAAGTGTAACTAAGAAACAAAGTGATAGTATTACTGCTAATATAACTGATGTAGCAATTCTAACTTTAATATTTTTTGATACCTTTTTAATTTGATCGTAATTTTCAACTTTTTGTCTAAAAACTTTTTTCGAAATAAAAGCTTTAATGTATATCAAAGCTACTACGAAGATATTTCTTACATTATTATCGATGTATTTAACCTTAAATGCAGTTTCATCTTCATTTACTACTTCTTTTTTTATACTATGTATTTCTTTTTTCAGACCATCAAGTTTATATCCAATTTCTAAGTTTTTTTGGATTTTTTCAATAATTTTTTTCTCAGAGGCTATATCTTTTTGAGTAATTTGTTTTTGAGCTACTAAACTATTTAATCTTTTCTCCTCTAAAGTTATTTTTTCTTTATCAGCATTTCTATTTTTAAGAGTTGCAATAGTTAATTTTTTCTCTTCGATTTTATCTTCTAAAGAAATTAGTGTTGTTTGTAATGAAAGTAAAGTGTTTTCATGTTCTCTCATTTCATTTTCTTTTTGTAATAACTCTATTTTCTTTTTATCTTCTAATATTTGGAATTCTTTTTCTTTTCTTCTATATTCTCTTTTTCTTCTTTCAGCCTGTTCTTTTTCGATACGTTGGCGTTCAAGTTCTTTTTCGCGAGCAATACGTTCTTTTTCAATACGTTCTTTTTCACGTTGTTCAGCTTTTTCTTTTTCTATGCGTTGACGTTCAAGTTCTTTTTCGCGAGCAATACGTTCTTTTTCAATACGTTCTTTTTCACGTTGTTCAGCCTTTTCTTTTTCTATGCGTTGACGTTCGAGTTCTTTTTCACGAGCAATACGTTCTTTTTCAAGACGTTCTTTCTCACGTTGTTCAGCTTTTTCTTTTTCGATACGTTGACGTTCAAGTTCTTTTTCACGAGCAATACGTTCTTTTTCAATACGTTCTTTCTCACGTTGTTCAGCTTTTTCTTTTTCGATACGTTGACGTTCTAGCTCTTTTTCGCGAGCAATGCGTTCTTTTTCAAGACGCTCTCTTTCACGTTGTTCAGCTTTTTCTCTTTCGATACGCTGGCGTTCTAATTCTTTTTCACGAGCAATACGCTCTTTTTCAAGACGCTCTCTTTCGGCGCGTGCAATCTCATTTTTTTTGCGTTCTTCTTCTATTTTACGCTGTTGTTCTTCAAATTTTTTCTTTGCTTTTTCTAGTTCAAGTGCACGTTGTTTTAATTCTTTTTCTTTTAATTTTACTTCTTTTTCTTTCTCGCGAAGTTCCTTTTCTAGAGCTGATTCATCAAGGTGATTTTGATTATTAATAGAAGTAGTAGATTCATTATTTTTAAAATTAAAAGTTTTTACTTGTTTTTTTAAACGACCAAAAAAAGATGTTGAATTATCTTTTTCTTCAGTCGAATCTGTAGTATTTGTTTCAACTACTTTTTCTTTTAGTTCTTTTGACATAAAAAAAATCCTTTCACACACTATTAGTAACTATTATATCATAAAATTATAATATATTTATATAAAATATGCTTAAAATACCAGTAAATTATTAAAAAAACTTTCAACTCTAATTGAAATATGTTATCATTAGTTGTAGATACTTTTATCATAAAAAATTATAAAATAAAGAGGTATAAATTATGAAGAAAACAATAAGCTTTAAAGGTACACCAGTAACAATTGAAGATAAATTAAATGTTGGAGATGTTTTTCCTAACTTCAGAGCTGTAACTAAGACTCTATCAGAATTTGAGTTATCAGATTATAAAGGGAAAAATGTAATTATCAATACATTCCCATCTATTGATACAGGGGTATGTGCTTTACAAACAATTAATTTTAATAGGGAAGTACGCGACTTAGTAGATACTGTAGTGATAACAGTTTCAAAAGATTTACCTTTTGCACTAGGAAGATTCTGTGCCGATAAAGAAATTAATAATGCAATTACTGTTTCTGACTATAAGTATCGTGATTTCGAAAATAATAACGGTCTTTTAGTTGAAGAATTAGGGTTATTAGCTCGTGCTGTATTTGTACTTGATAAAGAAGGTGTTATCCGCTATAAAGAAGTACTAGAAGAAATTGGTGAAGAGCCAAATTATAAAGATGCTCTAGATGAACTTAAGAAAATATAGTGGGGTAATCGATGACAGAATTAAAATATATAAATAAAGAAGATAATAAGAATTTACAAATTAAAGATTTAATTACATTAGGTCTTTATACAATATTATTAATTCTTGTAATGGCGGTAGGTATTGGAATTTCTACACTATTGACATCAGTAATATTTGGAGGTAAAGTTTATTTTGCAACATACACTTCAATAACAGCTGCATTAGTGTGTGGTAGTGTATATAGCTTAATTTTTAACAAAATTAATAAAAATATGGCTATATTCATTATGATTGCAATTATAGGAATTTTCATGTCTGTTTCTGGTCACTCTATAGTGGGAGGAATAGTATTAATCTTTGCAGCAGTTTTAGCGGAGATTGCATTCAGATATGGAAATGAATATTTATCATACTTATTCTTTAATCTAGGAAATATTGGTATTATTCTACCAATGTTCTTTATGAAAGATTCATATGTAAAACATCTTCAAAATAGAAATTATTCAGATGAAAAGATAAATCTAGTAATGAGTAGTACAGATATGAAGACATTTATTTTTATAGTTATCTTTACTATAATATTCTCAATAATTGGAACATATCTAGGAAGAAAATTATACTTTAAGAATTTCAATAAAGCAGGACTATAGAATGTTAAGGTTAGATATTAGAACTAAGATTTTTATATTAGTAATTGCTAATATACTAATGTTTAAAATGATGACAGTACCTGTTCACCTTATAGTAGCACTATGCTTTTCAATATACTTAGGAATTAGTTCAAACTTTAAGAGAATGAGTAGATTTTTTGGTATATATCTTTTCTTTACTGCATACGAAGTATTTTTTGCTCATACAGTTACATTACAGGTTATTGATAGTTTCTTGTTATTAACTGCATTAATGTTTAAGACACTGTATTTCCCATTATGTGCAGGTATGGCTTTAGTAAGTAGTTCAAAAGTTTCGGAACTGATTTGCTTTTTGAGAAGCATAAAGTTACCAAAGAAAATGATTATAGTACTAGCAGTACTATATAGATTTTTCCCAGTTTTACTTACAGATTATAAGTTAATAAAAAATTCATTACGAATGAAAGGAATTGGAGTAAGTAGAGGTTACTACTTACTTCATCCAATTAAATTTTTTGAATATGTATTTGTTCCTTATGTAATTATAAGTACCAATATAGCAAATGAGCTATCAGTATCTTGTTTATGTAGAGGAATAGATAACGAAGAGAAACCAAGTAGTTATATCGAATTAAAGTTTAATAAAATTGATTATTTAACTATGATTATTGTAGCAAGTGCTTTTTGTTATATTATGTATATGAGGTGATAAATTGATAACATTTAAAAATTTTAATTATAAATATATTGAATCACAAAAATTAAATATTGAAGATTTATCGCTTAATATAAAAAAAGGTGAATGTATCCTCTTTACAGGTGCTAGTGGTTGTGGAAAAACTTCTATTCTACGTGTTTTAAATGGATTAGCACCAGAATTTTTTGATGGTGGATATAGTGGTGAATTAAAAGTAGCTCACCTTAATATTGGAGACAAATTAAAAGATTTTTCAAAAGTAGTAGGGAGTGTTTTTCAAAACCCTAAAAATCAGTTTTTCAATCTTGATTCTACAAGTGAACTTGCCTTTAGTATGGAAAATTATGGTTATTCTAAATCAGAGATACAAAGTAGAATTGACGAAGTCATATCAGAATTTTCTGCAGAATATCTGTTGGAAAGAAACGTCTTAGAGCTAAGTGGTGGAGAAAAACAAAAACTAGCTTTTATGGCTAGTATGATGTTAGATGCTGATATATATGTTCTAGATGAGATAACTAGTAACCTCGATTTGAAGTCGATACAGCTTATTTCATCAATAATAGAAACATTGAAGAAAAAAGGTAAAACTATAGTTGTTGCTGAACATAGAATATATTATCTAAAAGATTTAATCGACAGAATGTATATTATCAAAGACGGTAAATTAATTCATGAAGTTACTAAAGAACAGCTATCAGATTTTGACAGCAGATCTTGTCACACAAGACAGATTGATTTATCTAAAGTAGAGCTAGGTGTTAAAGAAAATAGAAACTTTAAAGAAGAGTTTTTAAATATTGAAAGACTTGAATATAAAGTTCATGATAGGAAAGTTGAACTTCAAAGTGAAAGTTTCGCAGCTTCAAAAATCTATACTATTATCGGAGATAATGGTTGCGGAAAAACAACTTTTGCTAATGCTCTATGTGGTCTACATAAATCAAAACATAAAGTTAAATTAGATGAAAAGTATCTAAATAATAAGGATTTAGTGAAAAATGCCTTCCAAGTAATGCAAGATGTTAACTATCAATTATTTACTAATCAGGTTGAAAAAGAAATTAAGTTAGGTAGCGATAATTTATCGTTATTTGATGAAGTTGTAGATAGATTAAACATTAGAAAATTTTTAGATAGACATCCGAATACTTTATCTGGTGGAGAAAAGCAAAGAGTCGCTATTGCTTCTGCGCTTTTATCAAATAAAAAAGTACTAATCTTTGATGAACCAACTAGCGGTTTAGATTATATTAATATGATTGAACTAAGTCGCTTGATTGAAGAAATTGCTAAGAATGATGTTGTGATATTTATTATTACACATGATTATGAATTTTTATGTCAGATTTCAGATGAAGTTCTTTATTTTGACAAAGAAGGCATAAAAGAGCGTATTGAAGTTAATGAAGAAAATAAAAATAGAATATTAGAATTAATGAGTTAATGTACATTGTATATTAACTCATTTCTTTTAACTCAAATAAGTTGTTAAATTCAAGGTATCATGATAAAATATATAAGTTACAAAAAATAATTAGGATAAGGAGGGAACTTATGTCATACGCTTCAGATATGAAGAAAGAATTAACTTTAATAGAAATAACAAAAGATAGAGAATTCTTATCGGAGTTATCAGCCTTAATAAAGATGAATGGTGTATTAAATATATCAAACGGTAGGTTAAGTTTGAGTTTTCAAACAGAGAATGCTTCTATAGCGCGAAGAATGTTTTCATTAATAAAGTTTTTCTATGATGTTCATGTAAATATTTCTGTTAGAAAGAAATTGAAATTGAAAAAGAATAATGTATATATTTGTCGTTTAGATCAAAATGTTAAAGAAATATTAACTGATTTATATATATTAAATGACAACTATACAATGAGAATAGACATAGCAAAAGAATTAATTGATACTGATGAGAAGAAAAGAGCTTATCTACGTGGCGCATTTTTAGCAGGGGGATCTATTAATAACCCTCGTACTTCTAGTTATCATATGGAAATATTCTCTTCTTATGAAGAACATAATAAGGAATTAAATGAGCTTCTAAATAGTTATAAATTGAATGCTAGAAGTCTTGAAAGAAAAAAAGGTTTTATAGTTTATATTAAAGAATCTGAAAAAATAGCAGAATTTATTAACTTAGTTGGAGCTTTTCAAGCTTTATTCCAATTTGAAGATGAAAGAATTGTTAGGGATATTAATAACTCAGTTAATAGAATGCAAAAATTGTGATATGGCTAATATGAATAAAACTGTTAATGCTTCAGCAAAACAGGTTGAGGATATTAACATAATAGAGGAAAGAATCGGACTTGATAATATTGATGAGAAACTTAGAGTTGTTGCCGAAGCAAGACTTAAGTATCCAGAATATCCGTTAAAAGAAATAGCGGAAATGATTGAAGATGGAAAATTATCTAAATCTGGTTTAAATCACAGATTCAGAAAAATTGCTAAGATAGCTAAGGAATTAACAGAAGGTACTTATCAAGCAAAATAAAAAAGTGAGGAATAATAATGAGTAAGTGGGATGAACAAATATTAGTAGTTAATAGAAAAGAATTGTTTAGTAATGAAGAAAATCATTTCTATGGATTTATAGAAAAAAAATGATGAAAAAACCAAGAAAATCATAGCTACATTTGAATCATACGAAGTTAAACGTCGTGGTGATATGGAAGAAGATCCAAACTATAAGCAATTGATTGGTTATGTGCTACTAAAAGACGAAGTAACAGGTGAGGTACTAGTTTACAAACGTTTAGTAGGTGGAGGAGAAGCGAGATTACACGGGAAAGCCTCTGTTGGTATTGGTGGTCATATGAATGAAGTTGAAGGAAAAACAATTTTGAAATGTTAAAAATCAATGCCGCACGTGAATTAAATGAGGAAGTTGGAGTTTCAGAAGAATATGCTTTAAATAATCTACATTTTATTGGACTTATAAATGATGATAAGACAGAAGTTGGACAGGTTCATGTAGGTGTTGTTTATGAGTGTAAAGTTAATAAACAACTTGTAGAAGTTAAGGAAGATGATACTCTTGTTATCAAATGGATGACAGGAGAAGAGGCCAAGGCGGAAGAAAATTATGAAACTTGGTCAGAATTTTTAAAACCAATATTTTAATAAATAAAGATGAACTTTTATAGGTTCATCTTTATTTGATTGTTATAAAATCTCACGCATAATTGAAATGTATCGCTAAAAAGTGTAATATATGGATATGTAATTCAAACAAAAAGAACTTTTAGATTGTAAATTTATAAATCAAAAAAGTTGTTGTAAGAAAATATAACATCGATAAAGAAAGGATGATAGTATGTTAAATATTAAAATGGATATGATACAAACAGTAGGACTTGCTGTGGTTATTTTGATAATAGGTAGATTTTTACGAAAGAAAGTTAAATTTTTTGAAACGTATTGCATACCTTCACCGGTTATAGGGGGGTTTTTATTTGCGATTATTAATTTGTTTCTACGACAAATGAATTTGATAATATTTGAATTTGACAATACACTTCAGAGTTTCTTTATGACGTTATTTTTCACAAGTATTGGGTTTAATGCAAGTTGGAGATTATTAAAAATTGGTGGAAGAAAAGTTATTATGTTTTTAATAGTTTCAATAATATTAGTGGTACTGCAAAATATTTTAGCTGTTGGTATAGGATATGCAACAGGAGTTGATCCACTGATTGCATTATTAACAGGTTCAACGGCAATGACAGGAGGACACGGAACAGCGGCGGCAATGGCACCTATAGTAGAAGAGTTAGGACATACAGGAGCGAAGAGTGTAGCTATTGCAGCTGCTACTTTTGGACTTATTGCTGGTTCAAGTTTAGGTGGACCGCTTGCGAACAGATTGATAAAAGGTAGAAAACTAGAAGTAGTAGCTGAAGAAGTTGATAATCAACAAGTTAGAAATGATGAGTTTTTATTTAATAATGATGTAAAAAAACTAGATGGTGAAAGTTTTGCTAAGGCATTCTTTATGATACTTTTAGCGATGTTTATCGGAAGCTATGTATCTACATTTTTAAATCAATTTTTAAACTTTCCTAATTACATAGGTCCTATGATAGTAGCGGCAATACTAAGAAATATATCAGACCATACGACTAAATTTGATTTACACTATGAAGAAGTACATATTTTAGAAGATGTTTCGTTGAACTTATTCCTTGGAATGGCAATGATTAGTTTAAAATTATGGGAATTAAGTAGTGTAGCAGGTCAGCTAGCAGTATTATTACTTGCACAAGCGCTTTTAGCATGGGTATTTATTTACTTTGTAACATTTAGATTTATGGGTAGAAATTATGATGCAGCAGTATTATCAGCAGGACATGTAGGTTTTGGACTTGGAGCAACGCCGAATGGTATTGCAAATATGCAAAGTGTTTGCGATAAATATAAACACTCGCATATAGCATTTTTTGTAATGCCTATAGTAGGGGCACTATTTATAGATTTCTTTAATGTAGCAATAATAAGTGGCTTCTTCTCGTTCTTGTCTAGATAGAAGAAAATTTGGCTTGATTAAGTGTTTTAATCAAGCCTTTTTTTAAAATTGCTTGATGAATGTTTTGATGTGTATTATAATATTAGAAATTGACTCAAAAGTCTTGAAATTTAACAAAGTTCTTATGAAAACTTAAAGACACAGTGGTTTATTGATGTCTAAGTTCGCTTTATGAAAGCTTTTTAGATATCTAATAAACTTACAGGGGTGACTCGAGAAAATTGATTTCTTCGTAATTACGATTTTTGAGTCACTCCCATAGATCATTTGAGATAAGGAGAAAGCAGTGAAGAATAAAAAATATTCTATAAAAAAATTATCAACTGGAATAATAAGCATCATTATTGGTATTGGCACAATGAAAGTTGGAATAATTAATGCGCAAATGGAGTCTGACAATAAGGTCGTAATAGCTGAAAAAGGAGTTATTCCAGATGTTGAACCAATTCCGCCAGAGAATGTAATAGAAGAGCCGATAAGAAAACCACCTATAAAATCAGAGGAGAAACCATTGACAAAACCAAAAGAAAAACCATTGGTAAAACCAGCACCAAAACCAACAGAAAAACCTGTGGAGAAGCCGTTGAAAGAATCATCTGAAAAACCAATAGAAAAACCATCGGTGAAACCAGCACCAAAACCAACAGAAAAACCTGTGGAGAAGCCGTTGAAAGAATCATCTGAAAAACCAATAGAAAAACTATCGGTGAAACCAACAGAAAAGCCAACAGAGCAACCACCTGGTAATCCAATAGAAAAATCAACTACTAATACTTCTGAAACAATTTCTAAAGTTGAAATTAAAAATGATGTATTAGTAGGGAATTTATCTGGACGTGAAATTAAGGTTTCTTTTAAAAAAGATAGTGTCTCTGCAGAAAAGTTATATGTAGAATCATTAAATGATAATGAGTTAAACCAGACTAT
This sequence comes from Gemella haemolysans ATCC 10379, assembly GCF_000173915.1. NCBI lineage: Bacteria > Bacillati > Bacillota > Bacilli > Caryophanales > Gemellaceae > Gemella > Gemella haemolysans. The sequence continues at coordinate 170,878 of NZ_ACDZ02000006.1, forward strand.
TAAGTATAAACTAGGTAGTGATTATAATATTATAGAGACTTTTGAGATTCATTTTGAAAAAAATGATAAAAGAGTCGACAGTAACGTTGAACGCACAGTTACCGTTGCTGTTGTGAAAAAAGATAATGCCGAATTAGAAGTTTATCACATAACTGATGAAAATACTCTTGAGAAAGTAAATAGTAGCTATAGTACTGGTGAATTGAAATTTAATATTAACCATTTCAGTAAATTCACTATAGTAGAACGTATAAAAATAGGTAGCAAGGATTTAGAAGAAAGAACAAAAATTGTAATTCCAGAAAAAATAGAAAACAAGGAAAAAGAAAATAATGAATTACCTGAAACAAATAGTATTAAAGATGAAAAACAATTAAAAATACTTCCTAAAACGGGTATATCAGTAAATTCATTTATTTCTACAGGATTTATTTTAATAATTGTAGCTAGTATAATAAGAAATAAGAAAAATCATATATAACTAAATAAATATAAAAAACATATGGATATCATACTGTATTATGCAGTTGGTATCCATTTTGTGTTTTTAGGTTCAATTTATAAGTCTATATTAAGTATTATAAATGAGATTTTAGTACATTGATGATAAATAAAATTTCTAAAAACCCGTAATTATGAAAGTTTATTAAATCAAAGTTATATTTTAAAATAAGAAAAAATATAAAAATATTAATTTTAAAACGCAGTAAATCGTAAAGATACCTATTTACAAGGAAAGTTAAACATGTTATAATAAATCGAAATTATTACGGATTATATCATTAAGGAGAATATGTATGAATAAAAAAAATATGATTATTACTGGTGCTTGTGGCTCATTAGTAATTGGGCTAGCAGTATTTTCTGGATATGAATATGGAACGCATCATAAATATGAAGCTGCACCACTAGTGCAAAATACAGCACAAGCAAAAAAAATTAATTACTCTGATAAAGTTAGCTCAGTAGTTGTAAGTGAAATTACTGAAGATGGTTATGTTACACTTCATGGTGACCATAGCCATTATGAAAAAGGATTAGTACCTTATAATGCTAAAATTCTTGATTCATTAGTTTATAAAAATAAAGACTATAAACTAAAAAATGAAGATATTCAGTATGAACTTGCAGAGGGATATGTAATAAAAGTTAATGGTAAATATTACTACTATCCGAAAGAAGGTATTACTCAAAATAATGTTGTTGACGAAAGTACTGGAAAAGAAATTTCAGCACACGCACATCACCATCATTACCATGGAGAATCTAACGAATCTAAAGGAAGTGGAGATAACTACACATTTAATCCAAAAGATATCGTAAGTGAAACTCAAGATGGTTACGTAGTTCGCCATGGAGATCACTTCCACTATATTAAGAAAAGTGAATTATCAAGTACACAATTATCACAAGCAAAAGAAGTAGGAGTTAATCCTTCATTAGCATCATCAGCTGCAGGAGTAGCAACACCAACGAGTGATGGCTATATTTTCAAGGGTGAAAGTGATATTATAGGAAGAAACAGTTTTGGCTTTATAGTTCAACACGGTAATCACCAACACATAATTCCATATTCTCAATTAAGAGGAACGCAATGGGAATATTTATTAAATAATCAAGGAACTACAACTAATAACACTAATACAACAGTAGTAAACACTCCAAAAACTAATATAGTAAATGACAATTATCATGACCATCATGAACACTCATCAGAACACGGAGATGATTATAAATTTGATCCAAAAGATATAGTAGCTGAAGATGAAAATGGATATACAGTTCGTCATGGAGATCATTTCCACTATATTCCAAAGAATAAAGTAGAGATACCTGCTGAAACTGTTAAACCAGCTCCAGTTATTCCAACCCCTACTTTACCTGAGGTGAAAAATATTGAGAAACCTGTTGAAGCTGTCAAACCAGCTCCGGTTATTCCAACTCCTTCTTTACCTGAGGTGAAAAATGTTGAGAAACCTGTTGAAGCTGTCAAACCAGCTCCGGTTATTCCAACTCCTTCTTTACCTGAGGTGAAAAATGTTGAGAAACCTGTTGAAGCTGTCAAACCAGCTCCGGTTATTCCAACTCCTTCTTTACCTGAGGTGAAAAATGTTGAGAAACCTGTTGAAGCTGTCAAACCAGCTCCAGTTATTCCAACTCCTTCTTTACCTGAGGTGAAAGATGTTGAGAAACCTGTTGAAGCTGTCAAACCAGCTCCGGTTATTCCAACTCCTTCTTTACCTGAGGTGAAAAATGTTGAGAAACCTGTTGAAGCTGTCAAACCAGCTCCGGTTATTCCAACTCCTTCTTTACCTGAGGTGAAAAATGTTGAGAAACCTGTTGAAGCTGTCAAACCAGCTCCAGTTATTCCAACTCCTACTTTACCTGAGGTGAAAAATGTTGAGAAACCTGTTGAAGCTGTCAAACCAGCTCCAGTTATTCCAACTCCTTCTTTACCTGAAGTGAAAAAAGAAGAGAAACCAAAAGTAGAAGAACCGATTGTAAGACCTAGCATTTTATCTTTTGCAGGTGTACAATTTGAAACTAGTGATGGATTTATTTTATCTGATGAAAGTATAATAACACCAACTTCAACAGGTATTTTAGTAGTTCATAGTGGGCATCAACATTTTATATTCTATAAACAATTAGTTAATTCTAAGTGGGAAAAATTTATTCCTCATCAATATTTGAATAAAGCAAAAGATGAGTATGCTGAATTAGAAAAAGAAGTTAATGACAAAATTAATTATCTTTCTAAAAAGAATAATATAGCTAAAGATAAATTTAGTTATGTTATTACTTCAAACGGGGATGCAATTTCATACAATGGAAAAACGGAATTGTTAAAAGATATAAATATCAAAGAAAATATAGAGACGAATAATTCGAATACTCTAGACACTGAAGTAAATAATTCTTCAAATAATAATTCAAGCAATAATTCTGCAACTACTAATACAGAGACACCAAAAAATTCAGCAGAAGGGAAAAATGAAAATTCAGCAGAGGAAAGAGAAATTGAAGAAAAAATTGATTATGTCGCTAAACAATTAAATATAGATAAAAGTTCTATAAAATTAATTGAAACAGCAGAAGGTAAGGCGCTGGTATATCCACATGGAGATCATAGTCATACTATATTGATTAAAGACATAGATACATCAAAACCTCTGACAGATCCACATAGTAATTCGGGAGCTGAGACGCTGAAAAAATTAGGATTTGATAATGATATTATTCATGATATTCAACACGCATCAGCTGATACTGATTTTCCTACAAACGAGACAAATATAGAGAAAATGAAAGAGTGGTTGAAAACTGTTAAGTATCTAAACATAGGTCAAAACAAAGATCCACTTAAAAGAAATGGATTGGATCTTATGCCAAATATTGAAGTTCTAGGTATTGGATATACTTCTATTGATGACATAACACCTGTTTATAAATTCAAAAAATTGAAACAATTATATGTATCAAGAACTGGTATTAAGGATTATTCATTTATAAAAAATATACCAACACTAGAAGGGATTGATTTCTCTGAAAATGATATACAGGATATCTCATTTTTAAAAGATTATCCGAACTTAAAATTAGTCTCTGCAGCAGGAAATAATATTAAAAATATTGATGTACTAAAAAATCTTACTAATTTAGAATCATTGAATTTAGACAATAATAAAATTAAAGATATATCAGCGCTACAAGATTTAAATCACTTAAGAGCAGTTAGCCTTGAAAATAATAATATTACAAAATTAGATGCATTGAGTAGTAAAAATGAATTAGAACGTTTATTCTTATCTAATAATAGTGGCTTAGAATTAGCAACTCTTAAGAATGATAGTTTAGAGCAATTAACAGTAAATAATACTAATATTAGAGACTTAAGTGTTGTTTCTAACTTACCTAAGTTGAAAAAAATAGTGGCAAATGATAATAAAATAACAACATTATCTCATTTGAAAAATGCTAAAGTTTTAGAAAGTGTAGAAGTTAACAATAATAGGATTGATAGTTTAGATTTTGAGAATAGTACAATTACAAGTCTAGAAATTAAAAACAATAAACTAGAGGATATTAACAATGTTCATAAACTATTTGCGCTTGAGAATCTAGATGCTAGTGGAAATAAAATTAGTGAGTTTCCATCTAATAAACAAAATAAATTGATTAACTTAACGGTTAATAACAATGTTATTAGAACAATGGAAAATATAAATAATCTTACAGCACTAAAATACTTAACAATGTCAAATAACTATGTATCTACATTAGCATTAAAAGAAAAAAATAAAACTTTAGAATACTTAGATATAAGTCATAATACTGTTCCAAAAGATGAGTTAGAAATTCCAAGTGGTGGGAATATTCCAAAAGGAATAATGAGTAATTTTGAAAAAGTCGAAGGAGGAGACATAAAAGAAAATTATACTTTATCTGTAGACTATATTACAGAACAGGCAGAAAAACTACAGGAAGAGATATTAAAACTTAAAGATGAGAAAAAATTAGCTCCGGAAGTAGCGGATGAATTAAAACGAAAAGCTCGTATTATCTATCTTGATATGTCTTACAGCGTAGATCAAAGCAGAAATAAACAGATTGATTTAGAAAAACAATTGAGTATAATAAGAAAACAAGTTAAAGATAACCTAGTTACTCCAACTGTTGGGGATGCGAATAAAGAAACTTCAGTAACGGAGCCGTCTAATAGTGAGGCAAACCATGATTCAGAAACACATAATCATACTGAAACCGAAGAACACGATTTTGTATTCGAAGTGAATAATATAGTTAGTGAAGAAGGTGATGGATATATTGTAAAACATGGTGATCATAATCACTTTGTTAAAAAATCTGATTTATCAGCTAAACAATTAGAAGAAGCAAAAGAATTTTTAGCTAAGAAAGGTGAAGCAACAACAACCGAAGATAAGGCAGCTATAGATAGTAAGAAAAATTATATTTCACTATTTTACGGAATAAATGAGAGTGATATTAAAGTTGATAATAACACATTAGTATTTAATTATAACGGTGTTCCTAAACGTCTTGCACTTAGTGATATAACTGTTCCAGTGATGAGCTCAGATTTAGAAGGAGATTTTGAAAAAGAAATAACAGCATTGGCAAGTAGTATGAACACAACAGTTGAACATATACAGGTTCAAGATGGTCAAATGATAATAAATCATGGCGATCATAACCATTATTATCCGATTAAGAGTCCTGGATGGAGACTATATAATCAAAACAAGATACCTTATATAGATATTCCTAAAGTAAATGGAAATATTGATGAAGCTGTAGTCAATAGCAGATTAACAGAATTAGAAAATAAAGCTCAAACTGTACTTGCTAATAATCCAGCGAAATTAAGAAAAGTACTAAATTGGTTGAATAACTTTAGAGAAGTTAGCTTAGCTTGGCATGTTACAGCAACAGATGGTTATTTACAAGCATTAGATAAGTTTGAAAAAACTCAAATAGATATATAGTCTATATTGCAACATAAAAAGTAGTGAATTGAGAGGAAGGAACCTTAATTCACTACTTTTTATACTTTAGTAAAATTAAGAAATGCCAAGAGAGTCTAAAAGATCTCTCTTGGCATTATCATGAAAAGAAAAATTATATTTGATAGGGTACAAAATTAATCTCTTTCAATTTTTGTGATTCCGCGCATGTATGGACGAAGAACTTCTGGTACTGTGATAGAACCATCTTCATTTTGATAGTTTTCGATTATAGCCGCTAGACAACGTCCTACCGCTAATCCAGAACCATTTAATGTGTGAAGGAATTCAACTTTTCCAGTGTCTTCACGTTTGAAACGCATATTTGCACGACGTGCTTGGAAATCTGTACAGTTTGAACAAGAACTGATTTCTTTATAAGCGTTATAACTTGGTAACCAAACTTCGATATCATAAGTTTTAGCACTAGAGAATCCAGTATCTCCAGAACATAATGTAATTACACGATATGGTAAGTTTAATTTTTTAAGAATGTTTTCAGCGTGTCCAGTCATTATTTCTAATTGTTCATATGAATTTTCGGGTTTAGCAAAACGAACCATTTCTACTTTATTAAATTGGTGAAGACGGATTAATCCACGAGTATCACGACCAGCGCTTCCTGCTTCAGATCTGAAACAGATACTAAATGCTGTAACACCTTTTGGTAACATATCTTCAGTTAAGATTTCTCCATTGTAGTAGTTTGTTAATGGAACTTCTGCTGTAGGAATAAGAGTTAATCCCTCAGACTCTACTGTGTATACATCTTCAACGAATTTAGGGAATTGACCTGTACCAAATAGAGCAGTTCTATTAACTAATTGAGGTACCATGAATTCTTCGTATCCATGTTCAACAACGTGGGTATCAATCATAAAGTTGATTAATGCACGTTCAAGAAGAGCTCCAGCTTTTTTGTAGTATACGAATCTACTTCCAGAGATTTTAGCTGCACGTTCGAAATCTGCAATATCTAATTCTTCAACTAAATCCCAGTGAGCCTTTGGTTCAAAATCAAACTCTCTAACTTGTCCGATACGACGAACTTCGATGTTCTCATCCTCATCTTCACCAATAGGAGTCTCATCAGAGATAAGGTTAGGGATTCTAATAATTTTTTCGTTAATTTCTTCGGCGATTTGTTTAACTTCAATATCACGAGTTGTAATTTCATCAGAAACGTGTTTCATATCTGCGATTACATCTGAAGCATCTTCACGTTTTCTTTTTAAGATAGCAATTTCTTCACTTTTTTTGTTGCGAAGTGCTTTTAAATCTTCTACTTGAACAAGTAGCTCACGACGTTTTTTATCTAAGTCGATAAGTAAATCAACTACATCTGTTTCTAAGTTTCTTGCTGCTAATTTTTCTTTTACCATTTCAGGGTTTGCTCTGAATAATTTAATATCTAACATAATTGTATGCTCCTTCTAAATAATTTATTTTGATTGAATTTTTACAAGTAAAATAAAAAGTCCCTTACGTCAAAGACGCAAGGGACGATTAATTTCTATACCGTGGTTCCACCCAAATTCAATCTAAAAGATTCTTGAAATTTAATTTGATATTATTCATAGTAGAATTTTAAAATAAACAATAAGTACTTTCAGCATTTGTACTCTCTCTGGGAATGTTCTTAGATTAAAACATGTCTATAATCAAATTTTATATATTTATTTAATATAATTTTACTCTATTTTTATCTTTTTTGTCAAGTCTTTTTAGATTATTTTTCTTCCGTTGAATTATTTGAAGTTTCTTCTTTTGGTGTAGTTGTGTTGTTAGAAGTTTCTTCTTTTTCTGTGTTGTTTTTTGGTTCTACTGTAGTTGTATCACTATTGCTATTAGAAACTTCATTTTCTGAGTTAAGAGTCGCACCATTTTCATTTTCTGTTGAAGATTCTTTTGGTTTAGCATTTGCTAATAATGCAGCAAGTAATCTGTCGATATCATTAATTAATATTGTTTCAGCTTTTCCACCAAGTGTGAAGTTTACAGCTTTTCCATATGGTGTTTCAATAACATTTAATGAATCTGGAGAAAGTTTAAAGATTCCTGCAAGTAAGTTTACTTTTGCAGTTTCTTCTGGAGTAAGTTCTACTTTTTTATTATCTGTCGTATTATTTTCTTCTTTAGGTGTACTTACTTCACTGTTAGGTTGATTTCCTGTATTACTGTTATTATTTGTGTTATTGTCTTTTTCTTCTTCTGGTTTTGCTTCAGTAGTTGGTTTAGTAGATTCAGATTTCTCTGTTGTTTTATTTGCATATTTTTCAAAATCTGCTTTATCATATTTGGCATTAGAGAATTCAATTGGGAATGAAGGATCGTTAGCTTCTTTAGAGAATTGATCAGCTGAAGAACGAAGAGTTGTACCATCACTGTCAGTTTCATTTAATTTATTATAGTTTTCACCGAATTCTACTTTTGAACTTTCATTGTGTTCTAACGCGTAATGAAGAGCGTTTTTAGCATTAATAAGTCTTGTTACAAGTGTTCTCATTGGTGTTCTAGTGATGAATGCTTGAGATTCATAAGAATCTTTTACAAGAGAAGCAAGTTCTTCACGTAGTTGGTTATCAATTTTATCACTATCTATATTTTCTAAGAAGTATTTAATGTAACTTACAGTTGTAATACTTTCACGATCTTCGAATTTTTGAAGTTCATCTAACATATGACTAACTTTGTTTAGTGTATTAGCATCTTTATTTGAGCTAGCTTCATTTAACTCGTTAGTTAAGTCAGTTTTTGAAAGACCATATTTTTCAATATCAGTGTCTTTGATTCTATTTAGTAGAGTATTATATTTTTTAACTAATTCATCATTTTTAGAAGTATCTGAATTAGCTTCTTCTTGGATGTATTTTTTATCAAAATTATTTAACATTTCAAGGTAACCGTTAGTAGAGTTAGTTGGTAATTCTTCTATTGTTGCACGTAATTGATCTAGTGCACGATTTACACGGTTTGCTTGTTTTTTATCATTGCTGTGTTTAGCAAGGTTATTAGCTTTAAGTTCCTCGATACGTTTGAATACAGTTTCTTTATCGAAATCTCCAGAAACATAGTTTCCTGTGATATTAGGAATTCTATTTTTGTAATAGATGTCTGCTCCTTTAGATAAAATTTTAACAAAGTGATCATGATCTCCGTGAGGAATTACAAATTTATCCCCATCACGTTTAATTTTATCTGCAGGAATACCTGTACGTTTTGATAAAGCAAGTAATTCATTTTCAAAATCCACTTCATCGTCACCTGTAACCTCTGGAATATGGAATTTTTCACGAGGAATTAGGTATGGGTGAATGTGTGTTGGATCGTAAGCGTGAGCTGGTTCATTAAATACGAAGAAATCTTTTGTAACTTTAACAGCTTCTTTTGGTACTCCGTAGACTTCAGCGATGTAATTAATTTGTTTTTGAATTTCTTCAGTAATATTTACGTCAGTCTCATCAATGTGAATTGCATTTAATAGTACAGTGTGACTATGATCCCCATGAGGATAAGTTAATGCTTGCCCGTTTTCAGTTTCTACTAATTTAATAAGTTTAGGGTCAATGCCTAGTATTTTAGCAAGGTGATTAATTTTTTTAGTCACTTCTTCAGAATAATTATCTTTGTTTTCTTTTTCTGTATTATTTTCTTCTTTGTTGTTTTCTGCTGGCTTTTCAGTAGGAGCCACAGCTACATCGTTAACATTAATATTATCTAATAATGTTGTTTTACCGTCATATGAAAGAGCATCTCCTTGTGCTGTAGATACATATTTAATTGTATTTTTATCGATGTTGTTTTTGCTTGATAAGTAATTTATTTTTTCAGTTACTTTGTCTTCTAATTCTTTATACTCTTTTTTAGCTTGTTTTAAATATTTTTCAGGAATTAATTTTTCAAATTTAGAATTCACTAGTTGTTTGTAAAATACAAAGTGTTGGTGTCCATTATGATCAATTACTAGTCCTAATGAAGTTGGAGTACCAACAGTATTATCATTTAAAATAAATCCATCGCTAGTCTTAAATTGAACACCAGCAAATGATAAAACGCTAGGTCTTACAACCGTTTCTTCTACTTTTGGTTTCTCAACATCTTTCACTTCAGGTAAAGAAGGAGTTGGAATAACTGGAGCTGGTTTGACAGCTTCAACAGGTTTCTCAACATTTTTCACCTCAGGTAAAGAAGGAGTTGGAATAACTGGAGCTGGTTTGACAGCTTTAACAGGTTTCTCAACATTTTTCACCTCAGGTAAAGAAGGAGTTGGAATAACTGGAGCTGGTTTGACAGCTTTAACAGGTTTCTCAACATTTTTCACCTCAGGTAAAGAAGGAGTTGGAATAACCGGAGCTGGTTTGACAGCTTCAACAGGTTTCTCAACATTTTTCACCTCAGGTAAAGAAGGAGTAGGTATAGCCGGAGCTGGTTTAACAGTTTCAGCAGGTTTATCTACTTTATTCTTTGGAATATAGTGGAAATGATCTCCATGACGAACTGTATATCCATTTTCATCTTCAGCTACTATATCTTTTGGATCAAATTTATAGTCATCTCCGTGTTCTGATGAGTGTTCATGATGGTCATGA
>NZ_ACDZ02000007.1 GCF_000173915.1 Gemella haemolysans ATCC 10379
TGAATAGTAATAGCGTAAGATAGAGCACGAATTTCAAACAATAGATGGAATTGGAAGTTCTATTTTTTTTGACAAGAAATATGATATAATCAATTAACTGAAAGGGTTAAAGTGTGATATAATAGAAAAAAATAAAAAAGAGGAGTAGGGAAATGAAGGAAGAAAAACATGAGAAAGAAATCAAAGTGAAAAAGAAAATAACAAAAATTATAGGAGCAGTAATAGTAGGAGGGGTGTTAATGATGACAGCAGGTTGCGGAATAATGGGCATGGGAAGTAAATCGTGGATAGAAAAACAAGTATCGGATATAGAAAAAGTCTATCCAACAGAAAATCCAGAAGACTTATTTGAAAAATTTCCAATTGGATTTACAATATATCAATCAAGGATAATTGAAGAAAATGGTAAAACTTACAGTATCCGTTTGGAGATGAAGGGAAATAAAGATATCAAAAAAATAGAAGGAAAAGTAAAAAAGGTATTAATAGAATCAAAACCATATAAAGAAACAGTGGAGAAAGAAAGTAAAGTAGAATATATAAAGGATAAGGGTTTGGTTTTAGAGAAATCAGAGTTAACAACAGAGTTATTACTTAAAAATTATTTCTTATTCCAAAAGTTGAAACTGAATAAAGATATATTGAAGAAATTAGAAGTAAAAGAAAAAGGGTTTAGTTTCGAAACAGGTAGATATAATATAAAATACTTATTTACAAACGATGAAATAGATAATTATTTAGGATTAAATAAAGAAAAAGTGAGTTTTGATATAAACGGAGAATATAGTGAAATAGATAAAACATATTTTCACTCGATAGTTATAAAAGAGTCTACTAAAGAGATTAACTTTGCAGAAAAGGTAGTAGAAGAGGAGATAGATAAGGAAAATGAAGAATAACACACTTTATGCATCAAATTTAACGTATGAGTTTGAAAAAGCTAGGATATCGGGAGATGAAGATGAGAAAGTTTTAGAAACAGTTGTGAGAAAGATGAAAGGAAAGTATCCAAATAGACTTGAATACCTAAGAGATTTTTATGATAAAGACACAGGTTCAAGTGGAACCGCGTTTAAAGATAAAGATACAGGAGAAGTAATTCTTGCGTACACAGGGACAAATTTTGATAATGATAAATGGAATGATGCGGTTAAAACAGATTTTGGGAGAATAGCTCTAGGACTAGGAGACGGTCACGTTGATCCAGCACGTAAATTCTATGAGGAAATAAGAGCTGAATATGGAGACGATATAATATTAACAGGGCATAGTTTAGG